>JARROY010000344.1:0-4254 GCA_037383445.1 Anaerolineales bacterium
AGTGGTTCGGGCATCTCGGGTGTCTGGTAAATATTCAGGTCTGTGATGAAATGGATTGAATCAGACGGGCAGACCACCGGTTCATTTTCCTGTGTTCCATCCAGAACATAATATTCGGACCCACCATCATCAGCGTTGGCATCCTGTTCTAGATCAGCCGAATTGTCTGGCTGGTCAGCCGCTTGTAAACCACCCCAGGTGCATCCACTTAGCAGCACCAGTGTAGCGAAAAGGATAGATAAAACTAGAGTCCTCATCTCCCTCCTGTCATCAGACCATCCCCGCAGTCTTGAATCCGGGTACCGGAAAACGTCATCTAAATCTTAGATGGTTACCCGCACCGAGTCAACCAACAGCTTGCCTTACTGCAAGAGCATCTAAATATGTTTTGTGATCATCCAATGAGCTCAAGTCAGTCCTCGTACCACCCAACTCACCATTGACCGTTTGACACTCTATGGTTATGCTTAAGTCTTGTAGACGGCTCGTCAAGTTGTGTAAGATGAACTAACACCTTAGCGTCTTAACAAAAAAAGAATTTATTTAGGAAAATAATTTTTATGAAAGACAAACTCCTCCCACGCAGCGATCATCTCTTCCGCAGGGAACCCCTTTCGCGGCGGGATTTTCTTAAATTGGGGGGGATTACCACTAGCAGTCTGCTGCTCAGGCCGAAAAGCCAAACCAAGAACTCCTACCTGGGTGATTTTCCCGACGCGCCGCATTTAGCCCGTGCCGTCGGCTTGGCTGCGCGAGGTGATCGGTGAATTCCCTGGGGCGGCTGTCAGGCGCTGGGTAGAAACCCCAGTCGGCTGGATCTGGTCACCCAACTTGCAGCCCGTCAAGAACACCCCCACCCAACCCATCACAGAACTGCCCTCCAATAACACCGAGGCCGGCATGTGGGTGCAGGTGTGTGTCCCCTGGGTCGAGGTCAGCTTGCAGTATGGTCAACCTCTGGCCCCCTGGCTGGAATACCGTATGCAGCAGGAGCACAAACCTGCTTACCTGTATTACGATCAGGTATTCTGGGTGGATGAAATTCGCACAGATATCGACGGGCAAGTTTGGTACCGCCTTTCGGAACTGTACGGCTCCTATGGAGATATCTTTATCGGTCCGGCAGAAGCTTTCCGCATGATCCAACCGGAAGAAGCATTTGAAGAAGGCCGCGAAGTTTTCTACGCCCGCTGCTCTACCGGCCTGGATGGCGAAGAGACTGAAACACCTCTCGGCCTATACCACCGCGTCTGGCGCAAAGCCCTCTCGATCCACATGTCCGGCAACATCGCTTTTGGCTACGACACACCCGGTATCGGCTACACCACTTTGTTCATCGGAGAAGGCGTGGCCTTCCATGCCACCTTCTGGCACAATGCCTACGGCGCAAAGCGCTCGCATGGCTGTGTTAATCTGCGGCCGGACGATGCCAAATGGATCTGGCGCTGGACGACCCCCTATGTAGCCTACGACCCGGGCGATAAAACCGTGACCGATTACAGCGGCACCCTGGTCCGGGTGGTGGATTATTAGCCCACCGAGTGATTTAGGAGAATTAATTTGGAAAACATCAACTACGGAATAGCCTTCTTTGCAGGAGTAGCTTCCTTTTTATCCCCTTGTGTCTTTGCCCTGGTTCCGGCTTACATCGGGTACCTGAGCGGTCGCTCGGTAGCTGCCGGTGAAGATCAGCGCAAGACCAACAGCCTGAACACTTTTTCGCATGGATTGGTTTTTGTGCTCGGTTTCAGTGTCGTGTTTATCATTTTAGGAGCATTGGCCGGTGCATTAGGCGGATTGCGCTACCAGATCACGGATCTTTTGGTCAAGGTGGGGGGTATCGTGGTCATCCTCTTCGGCCTGCACATGACCCACATTCTCCGCATCCCCTTCCTGGATTACGATCTGCGCCCCCAATCCCAGCCGGACCGCAACCGCGGCTATATCTCCTCAGCTCTGATGGGGGTCTTCTTCTCAGCGGGATGGGCGCCCTGTGTTGGACCCGTGTTAGGCGCTATTCTGACCCTTTCTTTCAATCAGGGCGGGTCTCTCCAAGGTGCTTTGCTCCTGGCCGCCTACTCTGCTGGCTTGGCAATCCCCTTCCTGTTAGCCGCTACCCAGATCGGGTGGGTCACCACCATCATCCGCCGGTACGGCAAGGTCATGCATTACACCGAGATCATCATGGGCGTCATCCTGATCGCGATTGGCATTCTCTTGTTTTTCGGCCGCTTCGAACAGCTTGCCAGCCTGGGTAATTTTATCGAGTCGGTGGATGAAGTCGTCGTCGGGCGCTTACTGCTTTACGGATTCCTCGCCGCACTCGGGCTGGGTCTTATCCCCGCATTCATTGCCCGGGCAAAGGGGAAAGTTTTTATGGATTGGTGGTTCCTCGGCACAGGGATTATGGTGGTTCTCATCGTTGTTATGTATGTAATGGGAGCTTTCAACTCATTACTTCCGCTCATTTCGGGGGGCGCAGGATGAAAAAAGTTCTCTTGGTTTTCGGAATTGTCGTTATCGTTATTTTCGCCTCTGCCTGTAATACCTCCCCCGGAGAAGGTGTGCGCGAAGCCCCAGAAATTGGTGGGCTGGCCCCACGCTTTACCCTGGAGGACACCCTGGGCAATCAGATATCCCTCAGCGAACAGCGCGGCAAAGTCGTTTTAATCAATTTTTGGGCTACCTGGTGCCCTCCTTGCAAGCAGGAAATGCCCGATATCCAAAATATGTACGAACAGCACTCAGAAAATCTCGTGGTTCTAGCGATCGACAATGATGAACCAGAAGACATGGTCAGAGATTTTCAAGAAGACTTAGGCCTATCGTTCAACATCTTGCTGGATCCTGCTGCCCGCGTTCAGATTCAATACCAGGTTCGTTCCTACCCCACATCCTTTTTCGTAGACCAAACCGGGATGATCCAGATTGTTCATATCGGCTTGATGACAAAACCTCAATTGGAGGGCTACCTTGCCCAGATGGGGCTTGGTAATGAGACTGCATCCCAATAAAGGATTAAAAAGAGATAGCCGATGAAGACTGAGCCGCAAATAGATTTAGATGTAACCCTGTATACGCGAGAAGATTGTCACCTGTGCCATGTTGCCGAAGATGATCTGGCACAATTACACAAAGAAATCCCCCATCACCTGACAGTAGTCGATATCGATAAGGACCCAGACCTGCAGAGACTTTATGGCCATAAGGTGCCTGTGGTGGTCACCGGCCCATTCACCCTGACAGCGCCTTTCGATAAGCGAAAATTAAAAATGACTCTCGGTGCGGCTTACGACAGCCAAAAACGGCAGTTGGAAGACGACGCCGATGGCTATACGAAGAAACTGGAGCGAAAAAACAGCCTCAGCTCCGGGGATAAACTCTCACACTTTATTTCCAGTCACTATCTGAAAGTGATCAATCTGGTCTTGCTGTTTTATTTCGGGCTTCCCTTCTTGGCCCCGGTGCTGATGAAAGTTGGGCTGCAGTCCGCTGCCCAGCCAATCTACACCATGTACAAAATCTCCTGCCACGAACTGGCTTTCCGCTCGTGGTTCTTATTTGGGGAGCAGCCCGTGTACCCCAGAGCGGCTGCCAACCTTAATGGAATCGAAACCTATGGTGAAGCCACCGGCAACAGCGAAGATGACCTGCTGACCGCCCGCAATTTTCAGGGCAATGAACAGATGGGCTACAAAGTTGCCTTTTGCCAGAGAGATATCGCCATCTATGTTTCCATGTTTGTCTTTGGGATTATCTTCGCCCTCAGCAAGCGCAAGATTAAACCGCTCCCCTTTCTCCTCTGGGTCATCATTGGAATATTTCCGATCGCCCTGGATGGCGGCAGCCAACTTATAAGCCAGGCATTTACCTACCTGCCCTACCGGGAAAGCACACCTTTACTGCGGACCCTGACAGGGATGCTGTTTGGCTTTACCACCGCCTGGTTTGGCTTCCCCACCATTGAGGAGACCATGAAGGACACCCGG
Organism: Anaerolineales bacterium; assembly: GCA_037383445.1. GTDB lineage: Bacteria > Chloroflexota > Anaerolineae > Anaerolineales > UBA11579 > UBA11579. Next base: position 3,990 of record JARROY010000344.1, read on the forward strand.
CAGCAGCTTTCAGCCAAAAAAGCCCGGTTGGATAACAAACTGACTGCCGATTAAATAAAATGCCTTTTCACCAGCCTCACCAAGTACGTTATCTGACCTTTGACTCGTTTGCAGAAAATGGACTCACCCATGCAGTCTTTACCCGGATTGGAGGGGAAAGCCGCGGCTATTTATCCAGCCTGAATGTCGGGCTGACTGTTGGCGACGATCCTGAAATCGTTGCCCGCAACCGCCAGCTCGCTTTCAAGACACTCAATCGCCAAAT
>JARROY010000345.1:0-5854 GCA_037383445.1 Anaerolineales bacterium
GAACAAAGTTCTCTTCAACCAATTGTTCTACTATTTTTATCCCTAGCCCTACAATATCCAAGGTGCTTCGGGAGACAAAGTGTTCAATATTTCTGATAATTTGAGCAGGACATCCAGGATTTACACAATAAATCGCAACCTCACCCTCTATTCTTGAAACAGGTTCAGCGCATGCCGGGCAAATGGAAGGAATCATATACCTTTTTTCACTACCGTCCCTCGCATCCAAAATCGGTCCCACAACATATGGAATTACATCTCCAGCCCGTTTAATTAATACACGATCACTAATCCGTATATCTTTTTCTTCAATAAAATCGAAGTTATGCAGTGTGGCCTGCCGGACAATTACTCCACCGACTTCAACGGGTTTTAAAATAGCATAAGGGGTTAATACGCCTGTTCTTCCGACATTAACCCCTATATCAAGCAAGGTTGTACTGACCTCTTTTGCTGGAAACTTGTATGCAATTGCACCACGTGGATCTTTTCCAACTGTTCCTAATGATTCAGCCAAAATCAAATCATTGATTTTCACAACCATCCCATCAATTTCAAACGGAAGCGTATCTCGTTTTTCAATCCAGGATTCACATACATTAACCACCTCTTCAATCGAATTACAGTGAGTAATCTGGTCAGTGACTGGAAAACCTAGATCTCTTAAAAACATTAAACATCCCATCTGAGTAGAGGGAATTTCCTCGCTGCTGCTTACGATTGCGTAGGTATATAAGCGCAAAGGCCGCGCAGCTGTAATCGAAGAATCTAAGTTTCGAAGTGCTCCAGCTGCAGTATTTCTTGGCGTCTGGTAAATTTTTTCACCAGCCTCTTCTTGCCTCTTATTTAATTCCTCAAAATCATTTAGATTAATAAAAACCTCTCCCCTTACAACGAGACTTTCAGGGACACTTATTTCATCATTGGAAACAGGGATTCGCAATGGAAGGCTGTTTACTGTCCTTAAGTTGGCTGTAATGTCTTCGCCAATTTCACCATCGCCTCTTGTTGCACCTCGAATAAAAAGGCCATTTTGATAATGTAATACAACTGTCAAGCCATCAAGTTTTGGTTCAACTACAAAGTCCACATCAAATACTTTAGGATCAATCTTCCCAATTCGGTCAAGCCATGCCAAAATGCCTTCGCCATCGAAGGCGTTTGCAAGACTTAAGATCGGTGCTGGATGTGAGACTTTTTCAAATTTTTCCGAAACATATCCCCCCACTCGCTGGCTCGGCGAGTCCGGTGTTATCCACTCGGGATGCTCTTCTTCAATTGCTCGCAGTTCTACCAGAAGTTGATCATATTCTGCATCAGAAATGATTGGAGAATCCAGTACATGGTATCGATAATTGTGTTCTTGGATTTGCTTACGTAATTCAAGTAAATGATTATACAAATTCTCTTCGCTCATACCCTGATTATAAACCAATCAGCTAACCATTCATAAAATTTTGTAATGCCGTAAAGCACTCCGACCCCAATTTATGCCCGACATCAGATGTGCAATAAACAAGAGATCTGCATGACCCATTAATAAAATCTTTCGCTTCCTTGGCTCTTGAGACTGGAACAATGTCATCATGGTTCCCGTGCCCAATAAAAACATCTATTGCATTAAACTCATCCGTCTTCAAATATCCTGCGCTAGCTTCGGGTATAAATCCAGACAGCAATACCAATTTCTGAATTTTTAATGGATACACTCCAGCAAAAACCAAAGCCATCGCTGCTCCCTGGCTAAAACAAATCAAACTCAATTTAGAAAAATCAGCTAAAGGATAGGCGGCAGATAACTTTTTGATTAAGTTCTTTAGAAAATTTACTGCAGGAAAAAATTCCTGATATGTTGGCCATTGCTGAATAGATTGATCTACCCAACTGTACCCACCTAACCCGACGTCAGTTGTTGTATAAGGTGCTCGCGGTGAAAATAAAAGCCATGAGTGATCGAGTTTGTTGCCAAAAACCCACATGGACATTTCGTCTCCAGTCCAGCCATGTAATAAAAGACCGACCTTGGCTATACGGGTATCCTCAGGTTCTCTAACCCTTACTACTGTTGATCCTATTTGAATCTCTTGTGTTTTATTCATCATTTACTTTTTTAACAATCAAATCCAACAATGCCAAAATGCCTGCAATAAATAATACGGGGGTCAAGGCGCCAGCGATGCAAATCAAACCTGTAACAGCGGCCCCGGTACCATAAATTAGGTAAATAAGCCCATCGCCGATTAAAAATAATAAAACAAGAAACCCAAAAACTAATCTGAAATTTGTTTGTTTTGCAAATTTACGCAAATCTCTTTTCAAAATTTACTCGCTAACTAAGAATCTTTTTTATCCGATAACCGAATGTAGAAATTCTTTTTAGTTCTTCTATATGAGCCAGCGCTGCTTCTTTACCTAGCGTAAAGACATCAGGAATATTAACGTTGTCTAACAATCCAATATTTCCCAGATCTGGTCGAATAATGAGGTCGGGATCATCCAGCTCTAATCGGGTTTCTGCTAACAGCTTAGCTCCAACATCAATGGATTTTATAAACACATTTAAAGCCTTAGCTAAACGCAATCGAGAAATGTAATCAATCACTGGAGCCGCCCCAGGAATCTCAGGAACCGGAACTGTTACACTTGCCTGTTTGTGTTGAGTGAGCACGACAGCAACTACAGGCAGTCCGGGTTTTAATTTTCGAACCAGATCAACGGGGACAGGGTTGCCTACTCCACCATCAACCAATAATCGATCACCCCATCTCCGTGCTGGAAAAATACCGGGTAAAGCAATTGTTGCCAGCACAGCATCGATCAATCTCCCATGGGAGATCTCGATGGTTTGACCCACTTCAAGATCCACAGCTGTCACCGCAAATGGTATTTTTAGATCTGAGAATGTTCGATCACCAAGCATCTCGGTGAGAATCTCTGTCCCACCTGCAAGACCCAGCAGTGAGGGCTCTTCATCCTTCATGTGCCCATAAAGTTTGGGTTGATCAATTTTAGCAAATCGTTCCAACATCTCATCAGGTGACCATCCGCACAAATATACAGCCCCGATCAAACCGCCAATACTGGTTCCTGTAATTGCGCCAATCCTAATTCTCAACAATTTGATCCATTATCTCATCTTCCAATTTCTGCTTAAGACCAATAACTTCTCCAACGAGATCTTCAAGAGGAATTAGTCGTCGCTCCCCTTCGCTTCTTAATTTCACCTCCACATTGCCTTCCTTCAAAGACCTTGCTCCCACAGTTATCCTGATTGGCAGACCGATCAAATCCGCATCATTAAATTTTACACCTGGTGTTTCTTCTCGGTCATCATATAACACTTCCAGTCCTGCTTTTGAAAGGTTTGCATATATTTGGTCAGCTTGTTCTTTCACATCGCGAAGAGCAACAAGGTGAACATGATAAGGTGCAATACTGATTGGCCAGATGAGTCCGTTATCATCATGATACTCTTCAGCAATACAAGCCAGCAACCTGCCACTACCTATTCCATAACTGCCCATAATTACGGGATGAGATTTTCCGTTCTGGTCAAGGAAGTTCGCTCCCAGCGCTTCAGTATATTTTGTGCCGAGCTTAAAAATATTACCCACTTCAACCCCTCGTGATTCTTTCAATGGGGAACCACATTCAATACAAGCAAAACCAGCTTCTGCGGCAACAATATCCGCAACCACAGATGCTTGATAATCTCGACCATAATTTACATTCTTCAGGTGGAAACCTTCTTTATTTGCTCCTGCGACCAAATTAGAAGAAGACGCGATTAATTCATCAACCACTACCAGTACATCTTTCAATCCGATTGGTGAAGCATACCCGGCTACTGCCCCAACAGCCTCGATTTCTTCATCATGAGCGGGTCGAAGCTCTTTAGCTTTAATCGCATTCGCAAGTTTGGTCTCATTTAATTCCATGTCGCCGCGAATAACTGCAAAAACAAGCTTGGTAACATCTTCTTGCCCCTCGGTAAATGTCCCCATCATAAAGACTGCTTTGGCAGTTTCAATCTTTTTCACATTCAAAAAATTGGCCAACTCTTCAATGGTTTTAACATTTGGAGTTTCTACTTCTTCCAAGGACAGAGCAGATTGGTGGATTGGTTCAGGCTTATCAAATAATGCAATTTGGCGGTTAGCCATGTAACCACATGAATCGCAAATCAGCAGAGTATCCTCTCCTATTGGGGACAGATACATATATTCATGAGCCATGGTACCTCCCATCATCCCCACGTCAGCGAGAACAGCAACCACCGGCAGCCCACATTTAGCAAAAATGTTGAAGTAAGCTTGATAATGGGCTTTATACTGTGTATCAAGTCCTTCCTGATCCACATCCAAACTGTAGCTGTCCTTCATTGTAAATTCACGAACGCGGATCAACCCAGCCCGTGGGCGTGGATCATCCCGCCATTTTGTTTGGATGTGGTAAACGAGCATAGGCAATTGGCGATAGGATTGGACAATCTTTCTTACTAAATCAGCAACGATCTCTTCATGTGTCATCGCCAAAACCATATCCCCTCCCTTTCGATCTTGGAAACGGCTCATTTCACTGCCTATCTCATAGTATCGATTGGTTTCCTTCCATACCTCAGCTGGATTAACCACTGGCATTAAGATTTCCTGCCCCCCAATCTGATCAATCTCTTCTCGCATAATATTTTCAATTTTTTCCATTGATCTTTTAGCGAAAGGCAGCAACGAATAAATCCCTGCACCAAGTTGCTGGATAAACCCAGATCGAACCAATAGTTTATGGCTTGCTGTTTCAGCATCTGCAGGCACTTCCCGTAATGTACGGAAAAACATTTTACTCATCTTCATAATTCACTCCAAAAATTTAAAAAATAAACCCCGAAAATCGGGGCACAAATCTACTTAAACAGATGATTTAAATCACCATTCTGCCCCAATTAAATGAACATTCCCGGCCCAAAGGCCGGTGTAGGGGCAGGTATTGAATAAATATATGCACAATTATTCTTCATACTAATTCTTTATACCTTTTCAATTTTTATTTGTCAAGAATTTCCCTTATCATGCGAAACAAGCAACATTCTAGTATTTCTATTTACAAAAACCGCGAGAACAAAAATCCATATCAAAGTGGATAATATCACAGCCCATTCAAAAATGGCTGTTTCTATAATGGCTGGACGGTTTTCTAAAACAAACAATACATCTTTTAAAGGCTCTCCCTCTGGAACTATTGGATCTGTTAGAAATAAAAAGGAGAAAAAACAAACAAATGAAACCAAACCAGGAACAGCCATCCACTTCGGAAAAAACTGATTCTGGTTGGTAAAGACATACAATGAGAACAAGATAGTAACCAGCAACCCAGAATAAAAAAACGTCAAAGCAACATTGACATGAGGGACCAAATGATTCATGGGATATACCCCCACCAAACCACCAGAGATACTTGTAATAATACCCATAACTACAATCAATTTACCTATCCAGTTATCAAAAACTGGCCACAAGGTGATCATAAAAAACAATACTAAACTTCCCCCAGCTATTAAACCTGTATTAAATACCCAAGAAGCAATTGACCAGGGCGACTCTCCTAACTCCGACACATAATGATTCAAAAAAGAAAATTTTTCCCCAACCCGCCCTTCGTAAAAAAGGATCGAGATTATTATTCCAAGGGTTATGGTTAAAATTCCTAAAAGACCAAATACTGAACCTTTTCTCATAATATCCCCATATTCCTAGCAATTTTGTCTGGTTTTAAGAGTATAATCCAACAATCCTGCTGACCGGAATAAGTTTAACACAAAAATATTCTTAATCAATACCTCACCATGCCATGAACCCGA
>JARROY010000346.1:0-5291 GCA_037383445.1 Anaerolineales bacterium
ATTCCTTCAGACACTACTTCGTGACGAATGTTCTCAAGGGATCGGGCGGAAATTTAAAGTTAGCTCAGGAATTGGCGCGTCACAAAAACATTCAAGTCACTCAGAGGTATGCCCATCTCTCGGATGATGAGCTTGATCAAGGGTATTACGAAATCTTTGAGGAATAAACCATTCGTTTTGGGCATTTTAAATCAAGGTATAATAATTTAACTACCCATCATCTAGAATCAAAAGGAAAACTACAATTTCCATTTTGATCGAATAGGATTAAAGGATTCGATCAAATCGTATTATGCCAGATCTCGTAATCACCATCCTCGTACTGCTGATCTTAATCGGACTTAACGCCCTTTACGTTCTCGCAGAATTTTCAACGGTTAGCTCTCGAAGAGCTAGATTAACCCAACTTTCTAATGAGGGGAATTCTTTCGCACATGCAATTTTGACGATTGTCGAAAATCCTGTCAAACTGGATGCATATGTGGCCACTTCCCAGGTAGGGATAACGGTATCCAGCCTTATCCTCGGGTTTTATGGGCAGGCGCGGCTGTCACCTTATCTGATCCCGCTGTTTGAAAAATGGGGGGATTTTTCTGAAGCTGCAGCAATTTCTGTCAGTGCAACCATCGTCCTCATTTTCCTCACCGTCCTTCAGGTGTTGTTCGGTGAGCTGATTCCCAAGAACCTTGGTATTCAGGAACCTGAGCGATTTTCTCTCCTTACAGCAAGACCACTTCAATGGTCTGGTTGGATCTTCAAGCCCTTGATCATGCTGTTTAATGGCAGCGGAATCTTGTTGATGAAATTGCTTAAAATTGACCCTTCTTCCGAACATGGTCACATCCACTCCCCGGAAGAACTTTCTATTTTGATTGAAGAAAGCGGTGAGGGCGGGTCGATTTCAGAAGATGAATATAAATTGCTGGCGAACACCATGCGCATGCGTGAAGAGATGGTGAAAAAGGTGATGATCCCGCGCGCTCAAATGCTTTCTGCACCCGATTCATTAACTGTGTCGGAAATCACATTCCTGGTCAGCGATTCGCCATTCTCACGGATCCCAATTTATAAAGAAACGATTGACAACATCATCGGTATTGTCCATCTAAGGGATCTCTTCTGCCTGAATAACTCCAAAACTATCTCAAAAGAAACCCATATCACGGAAATTATCCGACCAGTTCTCTTTGTGCCCGAAACCATGCAGGTTAAAGAAGTATTTTCCCTCCTGCAAAAAAATCAATATCAAGTCGCCATCATCCTGGACGAATATGCAGGGACCTCAGGTCTGGTTACGCTCGAAGATCTTGTCGAAGAAATTTTCGGTGACCTTCAGGATGAGTTTGATGAAGATCTCCCGCCCATCCAAATCCTATCGGATACACAAATCCTCATTCAAGGCGATACTTCGATAAACGAATTGAATATGCTGTTCGGCTGGAGCTTATCGGATCAAGACGTGGATACGATTGGAGGGCTTCTATCCAACCGGATTGGCAGGATTCCGGTACCGGGCGATTCGGTGGTCATGGAAGGCTTAAATTTTTCGATTGAAAAAACCAAGGGGCGGGCGGTTGCTAGTGTTTTGTTAAATGGCACAGAAGAAATCATTCAACGATATAAAACTCAAAACTTATCATGAGCTACTTGATTTCAATCTTAATTATATTATTCCTCATCGCCATGAATGGGCTTTTTGTGGCGGCTGAATTTGCCATCGTAACAGCTCCCCGCCCAAAATTAAGAGGTTTGGTAAATGAGGGATCGAAGAAAGCAGCCCAGTTATTGAATATCCTTTCTTCTCCCGAATTACAAAACCGGTATATCACCACTGCCCAGGTCGGAATTACGATTGCCAGCCTTGGTTTGGGCATGTATGGCGAGCACGTAATTGCAGATTGGTTAATTTCTCCACTGCACAACTTTACTGAGATGTCAGAAGGGTTGGCTCACACGATATCCACTGTCCTTTCCGTGGGCTTTCTGACATATCTTCACGTGGTCCTCGGGGAAATGATCCCAAAATCTTATGCGCTGCACACCGCCAGCCAAACGGTTATGGTGCTTTACACGCCGCTTAATATTGCCGAGAGACTCTTTTTCCCTGTTGTTTACATCCTAAATAAATTTAGCCTATCGGTGATTAAGAACCTTTCCCTGACCCAATCTGAGGAAAACTCTAGACTATTAACATCTGATGATTTGGAATTTGTGGTCGAGGAAAGTATGGAATCCGGCTTTTTGGAGATACACCCCCTGAAAAAATCATTCAACTGATCTGTGAAACCAATAAAACCAGGTATCCAATTTTTGATTCCACATTAGACAATATTCTGGGAGTTCTTCATCTAAAAGACCTGGCAAGGTGGCAAACGAAACACGGTGGGACTCCAGAGGACATACATACCCTGCTTCGCCCCGTCATCTTTATTCCAGAATCGCTTCCTCTTAGCAAATTGCTATATAAATTTAGAGCAGAGCAATCGCACATTGCAATCGCTTTAGATGAATTTGGCGGGACTTCTGGGATCATCACCTTAGAAGATCTAATCGAGGAAGTCGTTGGTGAAATATTAGACGAATTTGACCAGGAAATGCCGCCCTTTGAAAAATTAGCTGACGACACTATTCGAGTAAGGGGGGATGTCATTCTCGAAGAATTGGAACAACATTTCAATCTGGTGTTTGATGAGAACAACGAGGCTATATCGATCGGTGGTTATATTATGAGTAAGCTCGGATCGATACCCAAACCGAATGAAACAATATCCACCAAAGGGTTTAATCTCACTGTTGAAAAAGTAGATGGGCTGGCGATTATTTCGGTTTTAATCGAGCTGCTAAATCCCCCTTCTGCTTAACAATTCTCTTCGGGGTTCAATCTATTGCTGTTTTGTGATCCTTATCGATTTGCTCGGAAATCATTAATTCCCAAGCACCTACCCATGGTTTGCCCATTCTATGCCGGTCTGAGACCATGATATTTTGTAGTTTTTGACCAACTGTGGCTGATAATAACGCCACTTGCGCCCACTGCTCTTCCAGAGTTGCCTCTAGCATTTCTTGCCCAATATCTTTCGTCCAAGCCCACTCCAGCCTGAATTTATCCGCTTTGACCCAATAATCCCGTTTTTCCCAGGGTGTCACAGATCTTTCAATTGTCTCGTGGACAGCCAATAATGCACTGGATATAAAAGCCGCTAAATCCTTGGTTGTTGAATCCACTGAGGTCTGCTTCATAAGTTCTCGAATAGCGATCACAATCGCCTTTAACAATCTATTGCGTTCAGTCCCAACGTTATTGGTATGGATAATTCTTGACACAAAGGTCTCCTATTTATAAATTACGGTGGGAATTGTACCTCATTATTGACGCTTAAATCAGTCTCGCTTATAATCCTGCTACCGGGGAAGTGCTGGAATTGGCAGACAGGCGTGACTTAGGATCACGTGCCGCAAGGCGTGAGGGTTCGACCCCCTCCTTCCCCACCAAACCACCAAACCCGATAGGCTTTGGTGATTTTTTTGCGCTAATTACAAAGTGCAAATGGGTTGAAAACATTTATACTCCTCTGATATTTGATCATCGGTGGCATGTTATAATCTCAAAACTATTATGAAAGAAGGACTCCTATCTTGAATATAAACACAGAATTCCTGGAAACACACGAAGCCAAATTAACCGTTGTTGTCGAGCCAGAGAACTTTGAAGGTGCAAAAAGACGGGCCGCCCGCCAACTTTCAAAGAAATATAAAATTCCAGGGTTCAGGCCCGGGAAAGCTCCTTTCGCAGTGGTACAAAAACACCTCGGGGAAGGTGCGATTACAGAACAAGCCATCAGTAATCTGATTGATGATATCTACCCCAAGGCAATTGATGAAGCCAATCTTACCCCCTACGGACCAGGCTCCCTTGAAGAAATGCCCTCGATGGATCCCCCCACATTTGAATTTTTGGTCCCGCTGGCTCCTGAGGTAGAGCTTTCCGACTATAAAGATATCAGGATAGAATTCACTCCCAAAGAAGTCACTGATGAAAATATTCAGGAGGTTGTGAATAACCTCAGGGAAAGCCAAGCCACCATTGAGGCTGTTGATCGCCCAATTGAAGAGGGCGACATGGTCTATATCACCTTAAGCGGAGACAGGAAAGGTGAGGAAGACCCAGAAAAGAAGGTTCTGCTTGAGGAACGGCGCTACCCGGTGATCATTGAAAAAGAGGACGCCGAAAAAGATACCGAATACCCGTTTCCCGGATTTTCTCGCAAGCTGATTGGTCTCAATGTTGGAGACAAAAAAACATTTCAGCATACCTTCAAAAAAGATTACGAATATGAAGAGCTGCAAGGGGTCACTGGTGTTTACAAAGCGAAAGTTGAAGAGGTCAAAGGAAGATCATTACCTGAAGTAAACGATGATTTTGCGAAATCCGTTGGCAATTATGAAACAGTCGACGACCTAATGACAGAAGTAAATCAGACACTCTCTGAACAATATGAGTCCGAACAATTGTCAGATTATGAATCCCAAATCATCGACACGATGGTAGAAAATTCAAAGATTAAGTACCCGCCACAGATGTTGGAAGATGAGATTGATGACTTTATTCACGACCTTGAACACCAGTTATCTCACCAAGGATTAGACATAGACCTTTATCTAAAAAGCCGTTCTATAGAAATGAGCGAACTTAGAGAAGAGGTAAAGGAAAATGCTGAAGCGCGGATGAAACGGGGGTTGATTTTGATGGAGGTTGCCAAGGCTGAAGAGATTACCATTCCCAATGAAGAAATTAACCAACGTGTCCAGCAGACCATCCAAGAAATCGCCGCATATTATTCAGAAGAGGAAGCTGAGAAGTTTAAAGCCGGGCAAAATCTAGAAAACTTAAAAACCCGGATCGCTTCTGATGAAATTATCTCTCGAACATTAAAGAAACTTCGAGATATCGCAATGGGCATCACAGAAGAGGAGAAAAGTGAAACTGCGGATGAAACATCAACTGAACCTGGCGAAGAGGTCCAAACAATTACCCAAGAGGTAACAGAAGCAACTGTTGAGGAAACCAGCTCCGATGAAGAAATTCCAGACGAGAACATGGTGCCAGAAGAAGTTGAAAGTGAAGAAATTGAAAATTAAGTGATTCTTTTAGAAAGGAAAACCCAAAATGATTAACCCAATAGCTAGAATACCATATGTGATTGAAAATACAGGCCGTGGAGAACGAGCCATGGATATCTTCTCACTGCTTCTAAACAACCGGATTGTGCTGGTAAGTTATCCGCTTGACC
>JARROY010000347.1:0-3104 GCA_037383445.1 Anaerolineales bacterium
GATATTGATCAAAAGATGTTTTGTTTGCATGGTATGGTTTTCCTTTCTTGATTTTCTTTATGAACGGTTAACGATTGGCGTTTCGGCGTCGCCGAGCTCGACCGATTGGGACTTGGTTCGCAATGCGCCTACCCTGGTCCTGGGAGCGCAACCGTCTATCAGCAGCGCTGCAAATATCGCGAGAGCAATCAACAATTGGTTTGTCTTCATAATCTATATTTCCTTAGTCAACATTAAACATCCTGAATGCTAACTTTGGGGGGCACTTTGGTGTTACAAAAAGTGATACAATTTTTGTCCAAAAAGGTGAGAATGGAAACATTCGGTGAGTGGCTCCAGCAAGAGCGTAATCATCGCCGGCTCACGCGGGAGGAATTTGCAAATCGTGTGGGCTGCTCTGTTGCCATGCTGCGTAAGATCGAATACGGCGAACGGCGGCCTTCCGCTCAAATTGCCGGATTGATCGCGAATAGTCTGGGCATCCCGCCTACCGAGCATGAAACCTTCATCAAAGTGGCACGTGGCGAACTTAGAACCAACCGTATCTCTCAACTTTCAATCCTGGCTCAAACCCCCAACATCTCTCCAGCCCAGACCGCATCCCACAATAATCTCCCCGTTTTACCGACGCCATTGATCGGACGGGGGCGTGAACTAGAGCAAATCAACCAACTCCTGCGCGATCCACAATGTCGTTTGCTGACCCTGGTCGGTCCGGGTGGTATCGGCAAGACCCGCTTAGCGATTGAGGCCGCATCTCAAATCAAAAATGAGTTTCCAGATGGCGTTTATTTTGTTCCGTTTGCGTCTGCGCTCTCACCCCGTTTCATGGTCCCAATGATTGCGGATGCAACCGGCTTTACCTTTCAAGGCGAAAGCTCCATTGAGCCAAAGTCGCAGCTTTTCAACTACCTCAAAGAAAAACAAATTCTTCTGCTTGTCGACAATCTCGAACATCTATTGCATGATTCAGCGGTGACAGATCTATTCATTGATTTGTTGGAACGCGCCGCAAAGGTTAAGCTTTTTGCCACCTCGCGTGAATTGCTCAACCTGCAAAGCGAATGGGTCTTTGATGTACACGGCCTGCCCATCCCCGAGGATGCAGAGATGGCGGGCACCTCTGTGGAACTGTTCCTGCAGCGTGCCCGCCGTGTAAATGTAGGGTTTAATCTGACAACAAGTGTTTTTCCTGTTATCATTCGTATCTGTCAACTCGTGGATGGCATGCCTTTGGGCATCGAACTCGCTGCAGGCTGGGTGCGGACGCTCTCGTGTGAAGAAATCGCACATGAAATCGAACAAGGCCTGGCATTCCTCCATACCTCGATGCGTGACCTGCCGGCGCGTCATCGTTCCATGGTCGCAGTCTTCGATCATTCCTGGAGACTGCTTGATGAGGCAGAGCAATCGATCCTCTGCCGACTTTCCGTCTTCCAGGGCGGCTTCAAACGTGAGGCAGCACAGTTCGTAGCTAATGCAACCCTTTCAACCCTTGCTACATTGGTTACCAAATCCCTCATTCGACGAAGCAGCGCAGGTCGCTACGATTTGCATGAACTCATTCGACAGTACGCACAGGAACGGTTGGCAGACAAGCCTGAAATCCTGAAAGAAGCGCAGGCATGCCACGCTAGCTTTTACATGAATTTCCTGTGCAGCGAAGATGAACGCCTGCGTGGACCTGAACAACAGAAATCGATTAACGAACTGACCATCGAGATGGATAACATCCTTCTAGCCTGGGATTGGGTAATAAGACAACGGAAGTATGAACTAGTAAGCCGGTCAGGACGGTGTATAGGCCGGTTTTTCGAGGTGGCGGGATTATTCCAAGAGGGAATCGAGCAACTGGAAGTGCTTGTTCAGGCACTACAGGCGGAAAAGCGTAATGCTGATTTGAACAGGCTTTTAGGACTGGCTTTTTTACAGCAGGGGCTGCTTTATTTTCGAAAAGGTCTCTTTGTTCGGGCAGAAGGACTTTACAAGGAAGGTATTGCTCTCCTCCGCCCCATTGGCGACCAGGCTCTCCTGGCGGATGGACTTACTTTTTTGGGGATTATCACGTATCTGGATGGTGAATATGAACAGGCAAGAGATATATTAAATGAAGGGCTGGAATGCGCGCGTTCCAGTAACGATCGATGGTTTGAGGCGTACGCTATCTACAGCCTGGGCTACATTGACAATTTAATGGGGGATTACCAAAAGGGATATGAGCAAATGGTGGTTGCACTTAATATGTGGCGAGCAATTGGGGATCCGCACTACATTGCTTTGGGATTAAATTTCTTGACCCCCACCATTATAAAATTAGGACGCTACGAAGAGGCCAAAACCTTTGTGTGGGAAAGCATTGGGCTGTGCGAACAGGCAAAAAATCGCTGGGGGTTGGGAACCGCCTATCGTTACCTGGGGTCCGTCAGCCTGGCTGAAGGTCAGTATGCCGAAGCGCAAGCTCATTTCAATAAAAGTCTTGATGTGTTCGGTGAATATACAGAAGGATGGGATGTTGCCCTCACCTTATACTATTCAGGAGAGGCTGCCAGGGCGGAAGGCAACCTAACCGAGGCCAGAAAAAATTTTCTAAAAGCTCTCCGGATATCATTTGATGCAAATTTAACACCAATTGCTATAGATTCTTCGTTAGGCCTGGCTCATTTGTACTTACGGGATGGTGAACCCGAACGTGTTCTTGAACTCTCATATCACATCCTGAATCATTCATCCAGCTCCCAAGAGACAAAAGATCGCGCCAACGATTTGCGGTCGGAACTGATAGCGCAATTAACTCAAACAGAGATTGAGGCAATCCAGGATCGCGCTGGAGAAAAGACTTTTGATGTAGTTGTGAAGGACTTGATCGGATAACCGAGAATTTTTTCGATCGGCTTGAAATACCCCATCATCAATCTCAACCGGCATTGCATAATTTCCACCCAATGCACGGGTTCGATTTCCTCATACCTGCTACATGTTCAATTTTACACGTCAGAATTAGGGTGGATAATGGTATTATCACTCCATGAACACTGCCACTGCCCAAAGTCACCCTAATATTGCATTTATCAAATAATCGCAAGAGAAAATTGATTTCGATGGGA
>JARROY010000348.1:0-4415 GCA_037383445.1 Anaerolineales bacterium
CAGGCTGGGAATCCCAACCCTGGAATATCGGTGTAATCTCGGTACTCACTGGTAAACTGGCATCCGAAGTATGGATCACTGACAGCAGCCGGATCAAGGAAATCATCGCCCGCAGGTTTGACCCCAGTTTCTACCCAGGTTACCAAATCTGAAAATGCCGTCGTATATTCCTCTTCCATGAAGAAACAGTGTACGATGTCCCGGATCGCTCGTTGGACAAGCAGATCAGATGCACCATGTTCTGATACCCTTTGGGCATAGATTTGTTCCATTGAGAAAGGTACTAATAAATCTCCAATCCCATGAATTGAGAGGACAGGTACTTTGATATCCCCAGTGGCAACGGGTATGTTTTTCAGTCCATTCGGGTGTACTGCCTGGGAGTCTCGCTGAATCCGGAAAACAAGGTCATTCAGGGCTTGTTCTTCAGGAGAGAGTGCAGGGTCCATATCCAATTGGTAAACAGTATTCCAGTTGTCAAACCAAATGCCTTTGACTCCAATTGGATTCTCATCGATTGCAAACTGGATTACCGGAACTCCCCAATAGAGATCCATGAACCCGTACCAGAAGTTGAACGCTTGATCGAACAGCGGTCGCTCTCCACCAGAGCGCATCTCTAATGCGTTCTTAAAGATTTCACCCTGCTCGTTAAGTAAGTAAGGGAACATTCCAGGAGAAGCTGCTAATTCATTCACCACTGCTGCATACTGACCGCTGGTGACAAAATCATCCGGGATTGGATAGGTTGCATCATGCTCAGTCAGAGCACTAGCTAGCACATAATAGTCCCAAATGTAATCGTACTCTTCATATTGGGAAACTGAACCGCAGGTCGGCATTGCGCCATCGTAGAGATTGGGCCACTGTTCAATAGAACTCACAGTAACTGCTCCGCCCATCGACTCACCCGAAATGTAAACATGATCTGGTTCAGCAATTTCTTCCTGGAAAAACTTTACCAGTGCTTTCGTGTCTTTCATGCCCACTGTGATATCCAAATAATTACCACTGTAACTCGAGGCAGCCCAGGCATAACCATTTTCAATTAGCCATGAACGGAAGGGGGGAGCTTCCACCCATAAGTAGGTGGGGTCAAACCGATAGCCATGTGCCCACATCAGCAGGTCGCCATTCCAATTATCTGGGATCTCAATCTGGTAGCCCGCACCCTGGTGTACTCCACAGTAGATTTGGGCACCCGGTAGAGCTGTAAACCATTCGCAGGGGTCTTCCAAAATATACTCCGGCTTGGTGTCAGCCAATGCCGTTGTGGTCAGGATAATTGAAGCAACAAGGATGATGACCATCATAAATACTTTAGTAAATTTCGCTTTTTTCATTTGTTTCCTCCAAACAAATTTGTTTTAAGAACAAAACCAGATACTATTTGTATTTTTTCGATAACATCCTCCTTCAATTTTTTCAGCCCTACTTTTCAACATTTGATAGCACACGTCATTTCTGAATTTATTCGGAAAGATCACCCTCGGTGTTTCCCCTCGACACCGAGGGTACCCCTATAAGATTTTCAAAAAAACAAAGCAGTTCACCCAGGCTAGTAAAATATTGTTTTTCTCTACTTTCTGAGCTTTCCAGTGAAATATGCCAAGTTGAGTTGCCTTCATTTTCTGATTCCCATAACCGAACTAGGAAGGAGTAATACTTTGACTCCATAGCACCAAAATCCTTTGTGAATAGCATCTTTCTTCGATTACTAAAATATTTTTAAACAACATAACAAATCTGCGTTAAGGCAGCGTTCACACAGCGTTAAGGGTTCGATTGTTTTAAAACCTCTTGTATAATGGAAGTAGAATCCAACGAGACAAGGTGGAGAGAGATGGCTGATTTAAATATCCACTTGTTGGGTCATTTCCAGGTCAGCCTGGACGGGGAGGTCGTCTCAGGTTTTGTATCCGACAAGGCAAGGGCGTTACTGGCTTACCTTGCTGCCGAAGAGCATCATCCCCATCGTCGAGAAACCCTAGCCAACCTGTTATGGCCCGATAAACCAGACGCCCGCGCGCGTGCAAATCTGCGCCGCGCGCTTGCCAGCCTGCGTCAAGTTATTAAGGATTCACAAGCTGACCCACCCTGCTTACTGGTTACCCACCAAGATATTACATTCAATCTGAGCCCACGCGTCTGGGTGGATGTTGAAATCCTATCCAGCATCCATAATTTCCAAAAAGCAACTTCCGAAACTCTCACACAGTATGACGAAGTTCTGAACATCTACCAAGGCGAATTCTTGGCTGGATTTAATCTTCCAGATAGCCTACCCTTTGATGAATGGGCACTGATAAAACGCGAACAGTACGCACGTAAGATGGTTGCCGTTCTGCAGCAGGCAAGCAATTACTACGAATTGAAGGGAGAATATGTCTCTGCCCTACCCTTCGTATGGCGGCTTGTGGAATTGGAACCCTGGCAGGAAAAGGCCCGGCGTCAGTTGATGCGCTTGCTGCTCCATACCGGCAGGAAAGATGAAGCCTTGCAGCAGTACGTTGACTTGGAAAACGCACTTCAGTCAGAATTGAAAATCAATCCTAATGCAAAAACCAGGCAGCTGTACCAAAGCATTCTGGATGGAAAGGCTGATCTCCTTCTAGAAACGGATAGAAAAGCAGAGGATACACTCGTTTCCCTCCCAGAATTCCTGCGTGAAGATGAAATCATTGAGACTTTACCAACGGAACATTTCGTTGCCCGTCAGCAGGAACTTGATCGGCTACATACCCAACTGGATTCTATGATAGAGGGACAAGGAAACATCGTGATGGTCTCAGGGGAAGCTGGCAGCGGAAAGACCATGCTGATTCGGGAATTTGTCCGGCAAGCCCAATCCCGCTACCCCGATTTGGTCTCGGCAGCTGGGTTCAGCAATGCCTTTGCCGGAATGGGAGACCCTTACCTGCCATTCCGAGAGATTCTTTACCAACTGAGTGGGGATATTCAAGCCCACTGGAAAGCAGGTTCATTCAGACGCCAATATGCTCTAAATTTATGGAAAACGATTCCCATTACCTGCCAATAACTGCTCACCTATGGACCAGACCAGATCGATACTATTATCCCCGGGCAAACCCTGCTGGATTAATTAATAGGCAGATGCATCCTGGCAGCGCGGTTCACCAGGTAAACTTATTTTCCCAAACAATTGCAGTGCTCCAAAAATTATCCGACCAGGCTCCCTTGCTGCTCTTTGTAGATGACCTGCAGTGGGCAGATACAGGCACAATCAGCATGCTATTCCAATTTGTCAAACAAATCGCTCAAAGCCGCATCATGCTGATTGGAGCTTATCGCTCAGAAGAGGTAGGCTTTATGCAGGGCGATGAACGTCATCCACTAATCCCTGTTTTACATGAGATTCAGCGCGATTACGGTGATGTATGCATCAACCTTGATGCATCCTCAGGGAGTGATTTTGTCAAGGCCCTGGTTACCAGTGAGTCAAATGAGCTTGATGAAGTCTTCCAGGAACAGCTCTTAAAACTGACAGGCGGACATGCCTTGTTCACTGTCGAATTGCTACGCAGCATGCAGGAGTCAGGCGCATTGGTCAAAGATGAACGCGGCGTGTGGGTGATGCAGTCAGACTTTCAATTGAAAACTCTTCCGCCTCAAACCGAGGGAGTCATCGCTCAACGGATCAGCAGGCTCCCTCAAGCCTTACAGCAAGTTCTGACAATTGCCAGCATCGAAGGGGAGAATTTCACTGCTGAAATCATTGCTGCAGTGCAAGGATTGCCATTGACTCAAGTTGTATCCATGCTTAGCGACCAGCTAGATAAGCAGCATCGACTGGTGCAGGCGCAACAGATTAACTGGCAGGGCGATCAATCAATTTCTACATACCGCTTCCGACATTTTTTATTCCAAAAATATTTGTA
Organism: Anaerolineales bacterium; assembly: GCA_037383445.1. Taxonomy (GTDB): domain Bacteria; phylum Chloroflexota; class Anaerolineae; order Anaerolineales; family UBA11579; genus UBA11579. Next base: position 3,900 of record JARROY010000348.1, read on the forward strand.
TTATCGTCTCGATGACATCCAACGTGTTAGCCTTCATGACCGGGTGGGAAGCGAAATAGAAAAATTTGCTGGTGAGAACAAAACCCATTATGCGGTTTACCTTGCACGGCACTTCCATAAGGCAAACCAAGCGGAAAAGGCCTTTACTTATTACTCTCTCGCAGGGGAGCGGGCAGTCCGCATGTCTGCATATCCTGAAGCCATCACCCAATTTGAAGCGGCTTTAGCATTGCTTTTGACCTTACCTGAGACAAACGCTAGGAATGAGCAGGAACTCAGCTTGCAACTTCAGTTGGGGGTGGCTTACCAGACGACCCTGGGGTTTGCCGATGAAAAAGTTGGGGCGTCTTACCAACGCGCCTGGGAGTTGTGTCAGATGGTTGGAGATCCTGTAAAAAGAATTACCACCTTACAACTTCTCTTTAGCTACTACAGCAACATGGCGAAATTTGAAACTTCTGAGGAGATGTTAGCTTTGTTGCAGCAAAGTATGGATGATCTCGAGGAACCCGTGTC
>JARROY010000349.1:0-6463 GCA_037383445.1 Anaerolineales bacterium
GATTTTCTCGTAAGAACCAGAAATTGGTTGAGACTGTGATTAATTACCAGCATAAACGTCCGATCACGGATAAGGATCTCAACCATGTCCTTCACTGGTTTATTCACCTTACTGGTTATTATGAGTTTTTCATAAATCGACTAGAGCCAAAAGAAACCCTGATACTAGATGAAGGATTTGTCCATAGAGTAGTTCAACTGTTTGCCTCAGAAAACGAGGAACCTAATTTTCAATTAGTTGCAGAATATCTCGACCTTATCCCGAAACCGGATCTAAGTGTATTTACCGATGCACCTGAAGAAGTCTGTAAAGAGAGGGTTTTTTCCAGAGGAGTCTGGAAGCGGTATAGGGATAAAGATCCAAAAGACACCATAAAATTTATCTCACACGCCAGCAGAATCGTCTCATTTAGTACCAATTACTTACGGGAAAAGGGATGGAGTCTCATCGAAGTCCAGAATGGTGCTCAAGATATCTCAATTGCACAACAATCTCTCCTCCAATCTCTCTCAAATATTTCTCTCTAACTATGCAAAATATCCCATTTTTACCCTCAAAAACGATCCTCTCTTTTCCTCGACCGGGAAGGTTGTCCGATCATATAAATTCAAGGATCAGATCCCTGGATATTGATCAGGAGACGGTCGAAGCACTACTGTGTCAATTTGGTCTCAAGTTGAGCGGGAGAGCAAAAAACCTGCCTAATGCCAGGCGAAATACCAACTTGATTATTGAAACCAACCAAGGAAGAAAAATATTTAAAAAGTACCGAAAAGATTGGAAGCATTCCACCATTGAATTTGAACATTCGATACTCAAAGAATTGGAAAGAGTAAAATTTCCGGCTCCGCGCCTGGTTTCACTGCCTGATGGGCAAACATGGGTGAGCTCCGATAACCAAAATTTCTGTATGTTTGACTTTATTGACGGAAAAAACTATTCTTCCAGCTTTCTTGTCCGCCCACATAGAGTAAGAATGATGGGCACATCCGGACGAACCTTGGCTGCTTTGCATAAACAGCTCGTTGGTTTCCAACCCAAGGGACAGCATCATCTAGGGTTCACAGGATTTGACCAAGATAGATTACGAGATATTCCTTGGCATGCTAAAAAAATTGAAGAATTATGCAGTCTCTCCTCACAAATCTCCGAACCAGAAGACCAACAGTATGCTGATTGGCTGGTTCAGAATAGCAAGCAACTATATCAGGAATTATTTGATTTAGACAAGACCTTGAAGAATGTCCAGCTTCCTCGAATTATCATCCATGGGGATTATGGTCTCCACAACCTCATCTATTCCGATTTAGATCATGCAGTTCCGGTAGATTATGAATTGTCAAGGATTGAATGGCGAATGAGTGATTTGGTTTCGGTAATCTCCAAGTTTCGATACAAAGATGGAAGTTATGACTATGAGAGTATTATCCAATTTTTGCATGCCTACCAACATGAGTTTCCGATTGATGATGCGGAATGGCAGCATTTTCCATTGGTTTGGAAATATTACAAATTAATGAAAGGCGTGCAGTATTGGATTTCTTATTTTGAGACCAATGGTCCGGTTCGCAAGTTAAGGGATTCGCGCAAAGAAATTGAATATTCGAATTGGGCAATAAAAAATCCAGAATGGTTAGCGAAATTCAGGGTGGTCCACCAATGAAATCCAGATCATTGCGAGTGATGCAGGTTGTAAGTAATCTCGATGTAGGTGGAGCGCAAGAAGTTGTTCGAACCTTAGCGGAAAATCTTTCAAAAATTGGGGTCGTCTCTGTGGTGTGTACGTTTAAAGATGGCCCTCTACGCCAAGATATCGAAGCTTTGGGAATTCCGGTTGAGATTTTACCTGAGCGCCGCTATTCGGTTATATCCCTGCTGTCCTTTATCAAGGAGAATCTCGAGTATCGGAAATCTCTCAAAAAGATTGTAGACAAACATCAGATCGATATTATTCAAACACATCTGCTCCGCAGTATGGATTTTTTGGTCTTGTCTTTGGACATTCCATAACGCGTTATTTGATCTGCGGGCAGATCATCTAAATAAAAATCATTGGCTTTTAAAGCCCAAACGCTTTAGCCATCATTTGCTTTACCGGATTGGTTCTAAATACGTAGATGGCATCGTTGCCGTATCTCAGGATGTCAAAACTTCTATTTTAAGCACGATGCGCGGGATTCCATCTGAAAAGATCACTGTGATTTGCAATTGTGTTGACGTTGAGCGATATGGCGATGGATTTAATCGGGATCAAATTCGTCGAGAGCTGGGGTTTGGCCACGATGACCAGTTAGGTGTTGTTGTCGCAACATTTAAACGCCAGAAGGGCCACCAATTTCTCATCGAAGCTGCCTCAAAATTGGTCAGTCAGTTCCCAAATTTCCATATTTTATTCCTTGGGGATGGAGAGTTGAGGGAGCAGTTGATGGGGCAGACTCACAATTTAGATTTAGACAACCATATCCATTTCATGGGTACCCGGAGTGATGTCCCTTCAGTATTGGCTGCAAGTGACTTGTTTATTTTGCCCTCATTATGGGAAGGTCTCCCAATGGCCTTGATCGAAGCTATGGCGAGCGAGCTTCCCGTCGTTGCCACTGATGTTTCTGGAACAACACAAGTCATGGAGGATGGAAAAACAGGAATATTGGTTCATCCAGGCCAGAGCAGCGAGCTTGAAGATGCGGTCGGAAAATTATTAGGAGATCCAGTTACCGCTAAAAACATGGGGGAAGCATCTCGACTTCGAGTAGAAAAATTATTCAGCGCTCAAAAGCAGGCGAATGAATATCTTGAGTTATATAAAAACCATTCTTTAATAAAAACTCCTAAATTTTCATTTAGAGGCAATCAGGCATGACACAATCCCCATTATTTATTGCTGGACCGGATAGAAGCGGTACGACCCTACTTTATGCGATTCTCGCATCCCACCCGAACATCTCAATGGTTCGTCGTACGAACTATTGGAGATGGTTCTATGGCCGGTTTGGCAGTTTATCTGTAGAAGAAAATCTAGACAAATTGCTGCATAGAATGCTGAGCTATAAACGGATTGAACCATTAAAACCAGATGGAAAACGGATTCGTGAAGAATTTATGCAGGGCGAACCAAGCTATGGTCGTTTGTTTGCCTTGTTTCATGAGCACAATGCCGAACGACTTGGAAAGACTCGCTGGGGTGATAAATCTCTCTATACTGAACTTTATATGGATAATGTTATACAGGAATTCCCACAAGCACTCGCTTAGGTGCTTCAACGGCTAGTTGGCTGTCATCCATATATGCGGCACGTCGAAACTTGAGGAAATATCCTGAAAATTATATGATCCTCAGGTTTGAAGATTTGGTAAGCGATCCTGAAAATACTTGCCGCAAGTTATGTGAATTTATCGGAGAGGAATACGACCCGGTAATGCTCACGATGGAAGGAGCGTCGAAATACAAAGACAGCGGTGGAAACAGTTCATTTGATAAGATAAAGCCAGGTGTCATTTCTACTAAACCGGTAGGGCGGTATAAAAAGGTATTAACGGGTTCGGAAATAGTTTTTATCCAGCTATTTACCGGAAAAATTATGCGGGAATTTGGTTACCCATTAGAAGGTATTAAATTACCCGTTTCTGAGAAAATAAAATTCTATTTTTGGATATTTCCTTCACATCTTATTCGTATGCTCGGATGGACGGCCTTGTCGTTGGTATTTAGAAATAAACCCAGGGTTCCTGAAAATCGATTTTACGAAAAAGAAATTACTAATGTTAGCCAGGAGGCGTGAAAATGAATGTTAAAGTTAGTAAATCCGATGTACCAAATTTGATAAAAAAATTACATAAATCTCGGGCATTGAAAAGATTCATTCCAGTTATATTTATTCTTATAATGGTGATCTCGATGCCAGCTTCGTCCACAGTTTCTGCGACTGGTATTTCATCTTATTGGTTCGAGGTCCAGAGTATTGATGCGAGTGACCTGGGGCTTTCAGGATTTTCTGGTCTTGGCTATATGCCGACTGCAAATGCCTTTTTTACCCTTGATGGTAATTTGAACAATTTGGCCGTTTTTACTATGCGGGGAGAATTGCGTACCCCTAATCTGGTCAATGTTGAGGTAACAAATCCAGTAAATCTCACTTATAACCCACTTGATTTTGGGGTTTATACATTAGGCGATACCCAAAATTTGAATAAATTGCCAATGGGGTATAAAGAATATGATTCAATGTTATACCAGCAGTCATTTGATTATCAGATAGCTGATGATTCATATGGCAACCCCCAAGGTCTAGCTTTCAATCCGATGAATGGTAATCTTTATATTCTTGATGGGGATGGACATAATATTATCGGTGTTGCCCCAGCTGGAAATTTAGAATTATCTGTTGAATCATCTACAGGGGAAGGGAGCATCACTAATTTAGAGACGTCTTTCTTTGAAAACCTAAGCTTAAAAGGTCTTGCAATCAACCCCGAAAATGAAAATTACTATGTCTATAGCGAAAATGAAAACTATATTTATGCAGTAGACGAAAATGGGTCAATCACCTCAAGTTTGGACCTGACAGATCTAGGTATCGATCAATTTTCGGGGATGACCTTTGCACCAAGTTCGGATTCGACCGATTCGACATCGCAAATGAACTTGTTTGTAGTGGATTCCGGAACAACCCAAACCGATTCGAGAGTGATAGAGCTATCCCTGACAGATCCGGTGGTGGACCTTGCGGCTCAAGCAGATTTACCGACGACCCTGGTGAATATAATCGATGGCTCTCAATGGTCTCCTTCTAATCCCGATGCTTCTGGAGTGGAATATCTAATTAATGAAAACCGTCTGATGATCTCGGATAGTGAAGTTGAGGAAATGTCCATCTATGAGGGTGTCAATGTTTTCGAATCGACCAACACAGGATCGCTGGTAAAAACGTGTGATACGACTTCCTTTTCTGTAGAGCCAAGCGGTGCAGCTGCAAATCCAGATAATGGTCATCGTTTCTTTGCAGACGATAATCAGCGGAAAATTTTTGAGGTAAGCCAAGGACCTGATGGAATATACTGCACTGGTGATGATATCGTTTCATTCATCAGTACATTAGATTTCAATGATGATGATCCAGAAGGTGTTGCTTATGGCAATGGACGTCTGTTTGTCACGGATGGCGTTGGGATGGAAGTCAATGTTATTTACTGGGGTGCCAATGGAATTTTTGATGGATTGCCACCAAAGGGAGATGACACTTGGACTCATTTTGATACCAGCGTTTTGGGATTACGAGACCCTGAAGGAATTGGCTATCATTGGGAACGTGGGACGATCTACATGATCAGCCGGACTGACCCTATCATTGTAGAAACCACGATCACTGGATCCTTATTGAATGTCTATGATATCGATCCGTTCAATATTTTCTCCCCGGCTGGGGTCGGGATCGGTCCTGGGAGTGTAGACCCGTCGGTGATGAATGTGTACGTTTCTGATCGGGGTGTGGATAACAACCAGGATCCGAACGAGAACGACGGAAAAGTTTATGAGATCTATCTTGGAGAGGGAGGAGTTACACCAACACCAACAGATACACCAACTTCAACCCCAACTTCCACTTCTACTGCTACTCCAACTGCGACCCCAACTGCGACCCCAACAGGTACACCAGTTCCAACCCCTACACCTGGTACAGGGGCTGTTTACTTATCATTTGATGGTGGCGATACAATAGGAGGGATCCGGGAAGAGGATGTTGATATTAATTACTTTGACGGGACCAATTGGAGTATGTATTTTGATGCATCAGATGTAGGGATCAACACATCTGGTCAGGACCTAAATGATTTTGTAATCGTTGATCCTAATACGATCTTGATGACCTTTAAGGCAACACTCACCCTGGGTGGGTTGACCGTTGAACCATTCGATATCGTTCAATTTAATGCCACCTCAACCGGAGAAACCACTGCTGGGACTTTCAGCATGTACTTTGATGGTAACGATGTCGGATTAGATGCTACCGGGGAAGATCTAGATACGATTGATGTTCTCCCAGATGGTCGAGTGCTCGTATCGGTGACAAGCAATATCGCTGTTCCAGGAGTAAATGCGTCTGATGAAGACATTTTAGCGTTTACACCAACATCATTGGTTTGATGTCGGTGTTGTCTCTGGAACCGGAGCAGATATATTTATATGTACTCCTATTTCTCTAGGGGATGTCACTGAGTGTAATTACTCGACGACTTTATTCTTTACCGGCAGTGATTATGGAATCACTGGTAATGAAGTAGATGGTTTAACTATTGCAAATCAAGGATCGCCTTCGTCACCCCCCACGGTAACGATCAACCAAGCCCTTGGTCAAGCTGATCCAACGAACAGTTCTCCGATCAACTTCACGGTGGTCTTCAGTGAGGATGTAACTGGGTTTGATGGTACAGATGTGGTCCTGAACGGGACTGCAGGGGCGGACAC
>JARROY010000350.1:0-5081 GCA_037383445.1 Anaerolineales bacterium
GTTCAAACCCGCTCTGAAGCACTCGTCATGGCTGTAAAAAACAACCTGATCTAAGTGTCATCCTAAATTCAAGTGAATTACCTGTCCATTTGGACAGGTAATTTGTTTAAAAGAGACAGGTGACAGGCAGTAGATAACCATATAGAATAAAGATAAGTGGCTTGAGGAGATTCACAATGAAAAAGACAATTTGGCAGCCTCTGATACTCGGCACCGCATTGGGCCTTCTGGCCGGCATTGCAACGGTCACAGGCCTCTCATTTCTCACCCCAGGTATTACCGCAAATGCGGTAGGCTTCTATGGGACTCTTTTGCTGCTTTCAGCTGCCTTAGGCGGACCGCTGGCAGGCGCAATAGCGTCAGCAGTATTTCTGGTCATCTCGGCCTTGTTTGGTTCTCCTGATTTTAAAGCGGTTATCACTGTCCCTGCTGTCTTTTGGTCGAATTTGCTGGTGGTGGGAACGATTTTAGCGTTGGTCGGTTTTGCCTATCGCTTCATCTTTGAACGTTGGAGAATGCCAGCGCGTTTACTTCCCTGGGTAGGAATTGTGATTGCCTACTATCTCTTGGTTAGCCCAGTTTCGATTACCCTGCAAAATTTATTGGTGGATACTGCTTCGCTAATTCTGCCTGAAGTTTTATACAGTTATGAGACATATATTCCTCAAGCGATCTTCGACATCTTCATCACTTCCCTGGTCTTTATTGCCCTGCCGTCGCGGTACAACCGTCCCTTGTGGTATGAGTCTACGCAACTACCAGTAGTAAGGCAGTTAAACACATAAAGGGCATGAATGCAATGAAGTGGTGAAGTTCTAAACGAAAGAAAAAAAGGTGATCCATAAAAATGAAAAGGACAATCTGGGTTCCTGTCATGATTGGAGTGGTATCCGCAGCCTTGATATTAGTGGTCTCGGAAGTAAAGTTCGTGATTCCGTTGGGGAATAACTATTCCATCGGAATTGGGGAAATTTTCAACACGTTTTCAGCCGCCTTGGGAGGACCAATTGCGGTAATTATCACCTTACTGGTGACGAGCATTGGCCATTTCCTACTTAATTCTAATCTTTACACTGATAGGCAATTCTTTTTTATAGTATTAGCCGATGCTATTGTCCATATAGGGGCCATGTTGGTGGTGACAATAATCTATTATCGAGTTCTTTACCCCCAAGCGAGAAAAATAGGACTCTTCGTTACGGGCTGGTGGGTAACGATTGGCGTTTACTACTACTTGATTCTCCTTCCGTTGCAAGTAGTATTACTCAACTTCGCTGATCCTGGTTTTGGTGCAACTTACCCATCTTTTGCCAGAATTTTTCTCCCCGAGTTTATAGGGACCGCCACGATCACAACCCTGATATGGTTTGCAGCACCAATTCGCTACCGTCGTCCGCTGTGGTGTTGACCGGAGATCGTACCGTCTCAGGATACCGAATAAGATATCAGGAGCTTTATGCAAACGAAAAATTCAATTATCTGGAGAATGATTGCGTGGTTCCTGCTGTTGGCATTAATCCCTCTCGGAGCTGTGACCATCTTCGTCCAGAGACAGATCAACCAGACGGTATTGGATGTCGAACTACAGGCAGCCGTCAGGGAAGCGCGCCTGCATGCTGCGGAGAGCGCCTATCATCCGGATGCTTTCGAGCAACATACACAAATTTATATGGGTACGGATGACGTTGCCTTCATCCTGGGAACAGATGATACGTATCTGGCTCATACTGATCGACAAAAGATCGGCGCTTCGGCTAATAATGAATTTGTTCCTGATATCCTGCAAACATTCTTTTCCAGCGACAGCGGGAGTATTGACAACAGCGACGCTGGCCAGATCATCGGCTATGCCGCCGTCCCGGGTCAAAATTCAGTAATGGTTATTGTCAAAGATAACCAAGGTATTCAAGATACCCTGGGTTCTCTTTCAAGATCCATTTTTCTGCAGCTTTCCGTTATCCTGTTGATTACTTCCATTGTCAGTGGTGTGGCAATCCTGACGGTGATCAATCCACTACGGCAACTGGCAAACTTTGCCGACCAGGTCGGATCCGGAAACCTGGATGCCACCATTAACCAGACTGATCTCGAAGGTGAGATTGCCGTGCTTGCAAAAAGTCTGACCAGCATGACATCCCGCCTGCGCGAATAAAGTGGAAGAGCGTACACGCGAATTGGAGCGCGCTGACTTGATGAAGAGCCAGTTCCTGGCCAGCATGAGCCACGAACTGCGCACCCCGCTCAACTCCATTATCAATTTCACACAACTGATCGCTATGGGCGTCGCCGGCCCCGTGACCAAAGAACAACTGACCATGTTGAATACATCCCTGAGCAGTTCAAAGCATTTATTACAGTTGATCAACGATGTGCTCGATATCAGCAAAATCCAGGCGGGCAAATTGAGTCTATACATCGAGGAAGATGTCAATCTGAATGATGAAATCCAGGCAGTGATCGACATTGCTGAGCCTTTGCTACAAAAGCAAAATGCCACACTGGAGAAGCCCATCCAATTCATTCAGGATATCGACAAAAACCTTCCCTTGACCGCCTGTGACCGGCGCCGTATCCGCCAGATATTATTGAACCTGCTTTCCAATGCCATCAAGTTTACCGAGAAGGGCAGTATCACCCTCAGTGCGAAAAAGAAGGGAAATGAGTTCATCTTTGCCGTGATGGATACAGGTCCCGGCATCCCTGAGGAAATGCAGTCCAACATTTTTGAGCCTTTCATTCAGGTAACAGATGGTATGAAACATACCCAGGGAACCGGTTTAGGTCTGCCCATTTCACGCAGCCTGGCTCAGGCACATGGCGGTGACCTGTGGATGGAGAGCAAGGTCAATGAAGGATCCACCTTCTTTTTTACACTGCCATTCCACCGGTCATTGCCGCAATGATAAAGGAGTTTATGGATGAATTCCCAACAACCAGTTCTTGTGTATGTGGAAGACGATGAAAATAGTATTTTAGTGATGAAAATGGTAGTCGAAAGGGTTATGGGATTACCCAAGCTGCATGTCCTGCAAAGCCGCACTGACTTTGTACAGCAGGTAAAAGAACTTGGGGTCGTGCCAGATGTTTTTTTGTTAGATATCCAGATGAAACCGTATGGCGGGCTTGAATTGCTGTCCATGCTGCGCGGCGATCCACAGTTTACAGAGAGTAAAGTGATTGCTCTCACCGCCAGCGTGACAAACGAAGAGGTCTCACTTCTGAAAAGTGGCGGTTTTGATGGTGCGATTGCCAAGCCGCTTAATATCGATGTTTTCCCGGATTTGATCGCCAGGATCATAAACGGTGAGCATATCTGGTATATTGCCTGAACCGACAGTAAAAATCACGCTAATCTTTTACTGCCCATCTAGGAGATACCTGTCCAAAAGGACAGGTATTTTGTCTTAAAAGGATAGGTTCAAATTACGATAAGAGACAGGTTACAAGGATGCCCTCAAACTCTAGAATAATTTATAGATAAATTCTTTGTCAATTTTTGCTCAAAGGAGATTAAAAAATGAATACCCAATCGAACAAATTATTTTCCATCTTGCTGCTGGTGGCCGGGATCCTCATGGTGGGATTCTCGGCAGGTCGCTGGCTCGCACCCCTGGCTGCCTGGATCGGACCGGTACTGTTCATGCGATTTACGCGTGACCAAAAGGCTGGGCGAGGCATTTTGTTCGTTGTCATCGCTTACACTCTTGCATTTCTGATCGCGTTCGGAAGAATGTGGTTAGACATGGGAGGGATGGGAATGGCAGCCGCTCTGGGAGTGCTCTACGGTATCCTTTGGGGTCTAGGCTATCTAGCCGACCGTCTACTTAGCCCTCAGCTGCGTGGATTCTCCAGCACTTTGGTTTACCCATTTACAGTGGGTACAGTCGAATTGATCAACAACTATACCAATCCGATTGGCAATTGGGGGGCTACTGGGTATACCCAATATGGGAATTTGCCTTTGATGCAGTTGTCTTCGGTAACCGGTATGGTTGGGATCACTTTTTTGATGGGCTGGTTTGCCTCAACCCTGAATTGGGCCTGGGAAAACCGGGGGTCCCGCAGGGAGGCCTTTAGAGGGTTGAGCATTTTCGGTGCAGTATTTGCCCTTGTGTTCATCTATGGTTTTACACGGCTGAACTTCTCGCCCCTCAGTGAAACCGGAGATACCATTCGGATTGCGGGGATCACCAATACGTCCCAGCTAACGTTGTATGAAGATGCAGGTGGATATGCTGCGTGGCGGGAAGATCCAGCCTCACCGCTTGCTAGTCAGGCGGTCCTGGATCGCTGGGAGAGTTATTTTGCAGATACCGTGCGCGAAGCTGAAGCTGGCGCTCAATTGGTGCTTTGGAATGAGATAGCAGGACTGACATCCGATGCGGATCTGCCAGCACTGACTGCCAGCGCTCAGGAAATAGCGCAGCAAAACAGCATTTACCTGGCAATCCCACTTGCTGTCTTTTACCCTGCAAAAGCTGAAAAGTTATATGAGAACACCATGCTCTTGATAGATCCTTCTGGAGCGATCATATTGGAGCATGACAAGTTTGGCGGTGCTCTGGTAGAGTACACTCGGGTGCCAGGTGAAAAGATCGTGGATTATGTTGACACACCGTTAAGCATGATCGCTGGGGTTGTCTGCTGGGATATGGATTATCCGAATGTCATTCAGGAGGCCGGCCAGAACGGTGCCGGATTGATGCTGGCGCCGGGTTCAGACAGCATCTCCCAGGAACCGATCCACACGTATATGGCAGTATTCCGTGGCATCGAGAATGGCATGTCCGTTGTGCGGCAGGCAGAATATGGCCTTTCGATTGCCGTCGACCCATACGGACGCGTTCTGGCACAAACCGACTTCTATGGAGCCTCAGACCGGACCATGGTCGCACAGGTTCCTATGAAGCATGTAACCACTGTATATACCCTTTTCGGACACTATTTTGAATGGGTCTGCCTGGCTGGGCTCCTGTACCTGGTAGCCCGGGCGGTTCTGACACGCCGGCAAACGAATTGATTTGAAATTACACAATAGGAGAAAAGCGATGAAAGCCATACTTCTCAATGGGTCGGTAGAA
>JARROY010000351.1:0-3067 GCA_037383445.1 Anaerolineales bacterium
GCGGGCGCGGTGATAAAGATCATCATCCAGCAGAATCGCTTCGGCATGCAGCAGGGTATAGCTGCGGTTCAGACCAATCCCAGTCACCCATTCGGCGCCTGCCCGGGAGACCAATGCCGGGTCCAATGCCACTTCGGCAGCAGATTGCCAGGTGCCGGGATTATGGCTCTCAGTTCCAAACGCCCCGCCAAAAGAGGGCATCTTCCAATGATGGGCGATATTGACCGCCGCATACCTGGCGCGAGCATCTAGGGGATAGGAAACATAGTTGCCGGTACGCGGGTCTGCCCAGCCGTGCATCACCGAATGGCTGACCGGAGTTCCAGGGGCGACCAGCTGAAGCAGCACGGTGGCGCTGATCACTTCGGCATCTGCCACAATAAACGAACCCGCCAACGTGGCTGGAGCGGTCGTGCCCAGGGTTGGCATGGCCAGGAAGGTGACCGGGATCCCAGCTTTGGCGAGCAGCATGGCGCCCTCAATCCCTTCACTGTCCTGCACCAGTGGAGCGATGGTACAAATGATGGCGGAAAAGATCGGGGATTCCCTCAACGCTTCCCGGCTGCCGGCGATCACCTCGGCCATATCCAGGGCATATTTCACAACCCGCTCGCCCATCAACGTCACCGATTGGACGTGTTTTACTGTATTGTTCCAGGCCGCATCCAGCTCATGCAGCATCGAAGTGACCCCGCAATCCTGTGCGCTGACCGGCGGCCAGAAAAAGGCCATAGATCCAAGGTAATCGACCACCCGTGCCATCCTGGCGACATCGGCCTTGGTGGAAGGCCGCATTTCACCGCTGGCAAAATCCACTACTTCCACCCCACAGCCATCTGGACAGAAGTAGGTATGGTCTTTCTGCAGAGAAAAACTCAACGATGAATCCCGCGCCCCTACCTCAAAATAGCGCGGCACACTTGCCATCGCCTTGGTCACAAGGTCAGCCGGGATCTTGACAATTCCTGTTTCATGGTTCACATCCGCGCCATGTTCCTCGAAGACAGCCAATGCTTTCTCCGAGGAAAACCTCACCCCAACTTTTTCAAGGACGTGGAGAGTCCCCTCCTGCATCAGGGTTAATTCGTGATCCGTTAAGAACTGCAATTTATGCCGGGTCACAATTGGGGCTAAATTTTGGCGTTCAAGTGTCATCAACATCCTCCAAATTTTTATTCCTCAACTTTATCGAGCACTTTATGAGGATCCAGTGCGTCTCTTAATCCATCGCCAATATAATTGACAGAAATAATGGTCAGGAAGATCATCACGCCCGGGAAAATCGCCAACCAGGGATGTTGGGTGAGATGTTCCTGGGCATTGCTCAGCAGGTTGCCCCAGCTCGGGGTAGGCGGACGGATGCCAAAGCCCAAAAAAGACAGCCCCGACTCCTCCATAATCGCCCACCCGATCTCCAGGGTCGATTCAACAATGATCGGGCCAAGTCCGTTCGGCATAATTTCGGCGACAATCGTGCGGAAATTTGAACTCCCCAAGGCGCGTGCGGCCTGGACATATTCCATTTCTCTCAAGGTGAGAAAGATAGCCCGCACCAGACGCGCGATCGTCATCCAGGCCAACAAACCGATCACCACCGCAATCACAAGCACATTATTTCTTTCAATAAACGGGATCTTTACTTCCATCAGAAATGCATTTAATAAGATCAGAATCATCAAAGATGGCAGGGCCAAAGTGGCATCAATCAGCCTCATCAAAATATTGTCGATCCGGCCGCCAAAATAACCGGCAATGGCCCCAATTGGAATTCCTATAATCAGGGTAATCATGGTGGCGAAAAATCCGACAAACAACGAGATCCGGCCCCCAAACAGCACCCGGGTCAGCATATCCCGTCCCAAACTATCGGTTCCAAATGGGTGCTGCCAGGAAGGCGGCTCCAGCTTATGGGCCAGGTCAGAGATTTCTGGATCATAAGGTGAAAGAGGCGCCAGGAGCGTGCTGATCACCAGCAAGGTCAAGACAATTGCTCCCACCACAGCCCCAGGGTGCTTGCGGAATTTTCGCCAGACCATCACGGACATTTTTTCATGCCCGCGCGGTTGCATGACATCTTCTCCTTCGAGAATTTCAAGTGCCTGAGTGTCTTTGGGTTTCTTCATAGGCTTTAATCGTAGCGGACACGTGGGTCTAACCACGCATACGCAATATCTGCCAGAAGATTACTGATGATGATGATAAGAGAACTGATGATCACAATCGCTAACATCACCGGATAATCTCTGTACGTGGCGGAATCGTAGAAGAGGCGCCCCATTCCGGGCCAAGAGAATAAAAGTTCCACATACAAGGAACCAGCGAACATATACGGGAAATCCAACGCAAAAATCGTCACCAAGGGGATAAGTGCATTTTTTAGGGCATGCTTGTATAAAACTTTGCGTTCGACCTGTCCTTTGGCTCTCGCGGTGCGGATATAATCTTTATTGATGACTTCCAACATGCTGGAGCGCAAAAACCGGGAATACCAGGCCACCCAGCCGACCATCCCCATCATCACGGGTAAAAATAAATGCTTCAAACGGTCCAGCAAATCGAACCCTGTCCCGATGGTAGCCATGCCACCTGCCGGGAAAAGCGGTTCGCCTGTAAACGGGTTTTGCAGCCACGAATAAAACACCAGAATCAGAATCAGGCCCAGCCAAAACTCTGGGATTGCCTGGCCCATAAAAGATAAAGTAGTCGCTGTAATATCAAATGCGGAATATTGTTTTACCGCGGAGATGATGCCGATGGGAATGGCTACAATAGCCACCACCAGCAATGTCACCGATACCAGATAAATGGTGTTGGGAAGGCGGTCTCCAATTTCTTCGAGGACAGGCTTTCGTGACCGGTAGGAAATCCCAAAATCGCCCCTTATAATACCTTTGCGAGTCCCGTAACTATCTGGGACACCGTCGCCATCCTCATCGATCTTCATCCAGTCATTCCCCACTAACCAAAAGACATATTGAGAGTACCAAGGTTGGTCCAGCCCGTACTGCCGCTCAAGTCTCTGCTGCCGTTCTAGTGCCCCACGGCCTCGACGCCCAATGCCAGCCCC
>JARROY010000352.1:0-3064 GCA_037383445.1 Anaerolineales bacterium
AGATTACTGCCGTCATCACGTCTTACAAAGGTTTCTCCACTGATTGGTTTAATCATGCTTTAGCCTGCAGTGATTATTGGCCACCAAAGGGATGATTATCTTCGACCAAAAACCAAAGGCTGGAACCGCTGGCATCGTTGGGAAGGTTTTGCTCCATCACACACGCATAGCCGTCCCCATCGCGGTCGCAGAAGGCGTACGTAGCTGTGGCCCGCTCTAATGCACTTGCAAGGTCAGGCGCTTTGCCCACTTCATAAATACGTTGGGCGTACTCTTCAAGACTAAGCAATTGCCAAGACCCCATAAGATCATTACCAGCTCCTGGTTGACACCCTGCGTTAGGTGCTGTTCCTTCTGCGGCAAGTGAGGGTGTGGCAGTCACCAGCAACAGGGCTGCTGCGATAACTACTGCCAGGGTGGTGAGTATAGGCTTCATTTCTCTTTCTCCTTTTTTTAAATTCTTTTCTACAAACCCAAATATGTTTTTCATACTACATCTCCTTTTTTGGTTTCAAGATAACCATATCAAAGGGAAAGGGTGGTTGTCACCACCCAAAAGGGTAGAAATCGGAGTGGATTCAGTATAATAGTTTCAAATGAAAATAGAAAACATCAACCAGGTATGGATAGAACCCTTTAATTCTCGCGAGCTTGAAGTCCTGCATTTGCTTTCTGATGGATTATCAAACCGTGAGATCGCGGAAAAACTATATCTCTCCATTGACACCATCAAATGGTACAACAAACAACTGTATATAAAGCTGGGAGTGAGCAACCGTACCCAGGCGGCCAAAAAGGCTGCGGAACTTAAACTCCTGGAAACAAATCAGATTTTTTCAACGCAGGAAAAAGGACATGCAGCGGGCAATCTCCCTGCTCAAATTAGCTCCTATGTAGGACGCAAAAGAGAAATTGGCGAGATCAGAGAACTTCTGAGAAAAAATCGTCTGGTGACGCTCACCGGTGTAGGCGGCTCAGGAAAAACCCGGCTGGCATTAAAGGTTGCTGAAAAGCTTCAAGGGAGCTATCCCGATGGGGTCTGGCTGGTGGAGCTAGCTAAGATCCATGAACCGTCTCTGGTGTTGCCAACAATTGCAAATGTTTTTAACGTTGTTGAAAAAGCGGATGCAACTTTGGGCGAAGTATTGAAGCGGAAATTGAGTCGGAAACATCTCTTACTGCTGATAGATAATCTTGAACATTTGCTAGATTCCGCTCCATTAATATCTGAATTATTGGCGGCTGCGCCACAACTTTCCGTGTTGGGAACCAGTCGAGAGCGCCTGCACATTTATGGGGAGCAGGAATATCCGGTGCAACCCTTGAACTTGCCTGATCCCGATAAGATGTTGACCGGTGAGGAACTTAGAAAGTTCGAATCCATCACATTGTTTATCAAGAGAGCCGGGGCTGTGAACCCAAATTTATCCCTGGATGAAGGAGCGCTTCAACACCTGGCTCGAATTTGCGTGCGCCTGGATGGTTTGCCCTTGGCGATCGAACTCTGCGCGCCGATGGTGAAGGTTTTTCCCCTTGGTGTCATCGCTGAACGAATAGAAAAAAGCCTGAGCGCTATTCCCGCTGGCCCGCGTGATCTACCAGCCCGACATCAAACTTTGATAAAAACCCTGCAATGGAGCAGTGACCTTTTGACCGAGGATGAAAAACTTCTATTCGAGCGGTTAGCCATTTTCAATGGTGGGGGCACGCTTGAAGCCATAGGAGCCATTTGTGTAGATGGCATTTCTAAGGATATTGGAAACCTGATCTCAGCTTTGGTGAACAAAAACCTGGTGCTCGCAATTGAGCGACGTGATGGGGAGATCCATTTTAGTTTGCTGGAAACCATCCGACATTACAACCTGGAAAGATTGACAGCCAATGGGGAGATAGAACCCTTATCAAAGCTGCATGCCGAATATTTCACCCGGCTTGCAGAACTGGCCGAAGATGAATTTGGTACACCCAAACATAAATACTGGTTTTTGCATTTGAAGTTCGAACAGGATAATATCCGTTCAGCCATGGATTGGATTTTGCGAGCAAGCAACTCTGATTTGGGCATAAGGTTGGCAGTCGCTTTATATCATTACTGGGTTAACTATGGCTTTTCCCGCGAAGCGCTGCGTTGGAATGAACAGGCCCTTGAAAAATCAAAAAGCGCTGCCCCGGTTCTAAAAGCGATTGCTCTTAGAACCATAGGTGACTTATGTACTTACATAAGTGAATTTGAAAGGGCAAAATCCTTGCTAAATCAGGCCTTAGATATCTTTAGGGAGCTAAAGGATGAAGGAAATGAAGCCTGGGCATTGATCTTGTTCGGTTATGCTCACATTATGCGGGTGGATGACCTGCCATTTGGAATTGAAATGAGCAAAAAGGGCATCGAAAAATTTAAAAAACTTAATGATCACAGCGGAATGATCCTAGGACTTAATATTCTGGGTGACTTATATCGAGTATATGGAGAATTGCAAACCGCAAAAAATTGCTATCAAGAAAGCTTGCAATATGCTCAGGAAAGTGGCGAAAAGATACGAGAAGCTATTCAACTCTCTAATTTGGGTGTGGTGGCTTACGAAGAAAAAGAATATCTATTGGCCGAAAATCTTTTACAACAAGCCCTTGAAAAATTTTTAGACTTGGATGCTACTTATGGAATGTCTTATCATATTGGTAGTCTGGCAGGTCCCAGCTTGGGGTTGGGTAAAAATTTGAAAGCCGCACGAATTTTAGGAGCTTCAGCTGCCGGGATGGATTCAATTGAAAATCCATATCAACTCGCTGAGGAGGCCATTATGGATAACATTTCAAAGGATACGCTCGAGGCTCTTAATAAAGAAACCTTTATGAAAGCCTTTCAAGAGGGACAAAGAATGTCTTTGCATGAGGCTGTTGCATACGCTCTTAACGATTCAGATGAAACGGGATAATTAGTATAAGCGGATGATGGACAATAATCTAAATTGTCAATATTGCACTTCTGGTTCCTTGAGAACTGTGGACCTCCGGCTAGCTAAAAGTCTTTTATAAGCCAAATATTTCACAGAATCATATCAGATCA
>JARROY010000353.1:0-4174 GCA_037383445.1 Anaerolineales bacterium
TCCTGACACGTAAGTACTGATTTTTTAACATTTCTCATCTGCTTTTCACATTCTGCTTGACGACATCTGGCAGGTATGGTAATATCTGCGGGCTTCGATGCGGGGTAGAGCAGTGGCAGCTCGTCGGGCTCATAACCCGGAGGTCGCAGGTTCGAGTCCTGCCCCCGCTACTAAATTAAAAGAAACCGCTAATTGATGTAGTTGAGCGGTTTCTTGCATTTAATAAAGAAAAAAGTGCCGAAAATGTTCACTTGCTGGTGAAAACAAGCAAATATTCACTGCAAAATGGTTCGAGTCCTTTCCCTTATTTTATGATCTTTTGTTCAATACTGTCCCATTCATATCGCTTACAATTTGTGTTCTTGGGATTACAAGCCCGAGACGAACTCTCCAGAGAACTGTTTTGACAAAATACATATCGTCGTACTCTTCTCAATATCAAGAATGTCCAATGAAATGTGAGATAGCACGCTAAGGTTCGCCATGCTATAATTAATGAGAGTAAAAACGAGTTTCTATCGTTTCCAATACAATTTAGTGCAACCATGAGTGAGGAGGCGTATTTAATTTGGGCAAAGATCTAATCATGAGCCAACGTTGAGTTGGTTCTTTTTGTTCAATTAATACGAATATCGAGGGTAAAAGTGGACCAACTTCTTACCACTAAGCTCCATATTCCCCAACTTGGCGTCGACCTCGTCCCACGCCCACGCCTTTATGAACGTCTGGATGAAGGTTTGATGCGCAGGTTGACCCTGGTCTCTGCGCCAACGGGATTCGGAAAATCCACCCTGGTGACAGGCTGGCTATCCGAGCGTGATCGACCCGTAGCCTGGCTTTCCCTTGACGGGGGAGACAACGATCCGGTCAGGTTCTGGACATACATTATAGGGGCCATTCAAACCGTTCACCCGGAAGCAGGCAGCGAGGCGCGGCAGATCGTCAGTGCATCCCAGGTGCGCAGCGCTGAACCTGTGGTTATCAGCCTGATCAATGACATCTCACAACTCCCCAACGATTTGATCATAGCCCTGGATGACTATCACATTATTGAAACAGAGGGGGTTCATGAGGGCCTGAGCTATCTTATAGAACACCAACCCCAAAATCTCCACATCATATTAATCACGCGTGTCGATCCCTCGATGTCACTGGCCCGCCTTCGGGCGCAGGGTCAGATGGTCGAGATAAGGGCGGAAGACCTCCAATTTTCCACCGAGGAAGCCGCGACCCTGCTCAACGAAAAGATGGGTTTGAAGCTCAAACCCGAACATATCGAAGCGTTGAACACACATACCGAGAGCTGGGTGGTTGGTTTGCAATTGGCGGCCCTGTCCCTGAAAGGACAGCCCTCTTACGAGACATTCATCGAGAAGTTTACAGGGGGACACCAGTTCATCCTGGATTACTTGACCGAAGAAGTCCTGGATACACTGCCAGATGCGCAGCGTGGATTCCTGTTGCGCACCTCGATCCTGGATAGGTTCTGTGGCGAGTTGAGTCGGGCAGTCATGGACGATCCATCCAGCCCACAGTTGCTTGAAGAGATCCGGAAACGCAACCTGTTTCTCATTCCCCTCGATATTGAAGGTCGCTGGTTCCGCTACCAACATCTGTTCGCCGAAGTCTTGTATACGCTGCTGGAGCGTGATCATCCCGACGAGGTGAAAGCGCTTCACCTAAAGGCTGCGGCCTGGTTCGAGAGCGAAGGGCATCCGGACGAAGCCGTGGATCATGCCTTACGTTCTGGCGACATGCTCCAGGCTAGAGAAATGTTCCTCAAACACTGGATTCCGGTTCTACATCGGGGTGAAGTGGCGACCGTGTTGCGCTGGCTGAATGCGTTGCCCGAAAGCGGGGATGAAGCGGATCCAAATGTACCTCTGGCAAGGTGCTGGGCGCTTTTTCTCAGTTGGCAAAATTCGGCCATCGAGCCGCACTTGGAAAAGGCGGATAACGCCTACAGGTTCCTGGTGGACGAGGGATCCTTGCGCGGCGCACAGCAGAAGCAAGTTGCTGCGCAACTGGCGATGATGCGTTCCGTGCTGGCGCGCGACCGAGGTGAGCACGCCAAGTCCGTGGCTCACGCTGAGGAAGCCGCTGGTCTTATGCCGCAAGAAACCATGGAGGGCATCGGTACAGTGTGGAATATGTTGTCCGCGGCGCGCGCCGGAGCAGGTGATTACGATGGCGCTATCGAGGCCTATGGGCATGGTGTCAGGCTGGCGTACGAAGAGGGCAACCTGGTCGGCGCATACGGATGCACCTATGGGCAGGCTATGTACCTGCTGGTTCAGGGCCGGTTGAACGAGGCTGAGGAACTTTGCCGTTCTTCCATTGATCGCGCCATACGCGAAGGTCACGGAGACTTCCCCGCCACAGGATGGTTGCACATCGCCATGGCCAGAATCAAAATGGAGCGGAATCTCCTAGACGAAGTAGATGTATCTCTGAACACCGGCCTACGCATCGCGCGCCCTGGTGGATTTAGCGAAGCGGTGCGTTCAGGCCGTTACATTCGTGCGCAACTGGCTACTGTACGCGGCGATCTGGAGGCTGCAACGAATATCCTTCAAGACACTGAGCGGATCGTGAATACCATGAATGAACCCTACCTGACCGGTGAGCTTAATTGGCAATGGGTCACGCTTTACCTCAAAGCAGACGACCTGGAGGCCGCACGTAGGAAGCTGCATGTGCTGGATGAGACGATCACAGCCACAGGACACGCCAACCTGGTACTCTGGCATGGGTGGCTGTTCCCACGATTGCTGTGTGCAGAGGGACACTATGAGGAAGCACTCACAGCGTTGAACGAGTCCATCCGCCGCGCCCGGACTGGGAACAGCAATGGCGAATTGATCCACCTGCTGGCACTCCAGGCCGTGGCCCTGGATGCGTCTGGAGACCTTACTCTGGCCCGCTCTGTGCTTCGCGAGGCTTTGGCGTTGGGCGCGCCTGAAGACTACATCTGGCGCTGGTTGGATGCTGGCTCAGGGATCGATCCGCTGCTGCGCTACCTAAGAGATGACCGGAACACGCCCCAGGAGGGTATTCCAACCCGGAGATCGCCAGCGAACTGGTGGTCACAATAAACACGATCAAGAAACATACCAGCAACATCTACGGCAAGCTGGGGGTTCGCAGCCGTACCCAGGCAATCGCGCGTGCCCACGAATTGAACCTGCTCTAATTTTCCTAAAATCTTAACCTTATAACGAGTCCTGACCAGGCCTGACAGGTTTTTCCTGGTGGTCTGAGAGGCCAACAATATCGGTTTAGCATACGGATAACGCTTTCGAATGCTTTTCTGAAACCTTTCAGGTCCAGGTGTAATACTACCTTTGAGTAATACCCAAAATTAAAGCGACCTTCTGAAGATTACTCAATCGCATGGCGACAAAGCTCCCGTGGAAATCTATACTATGGGCAACAAAGTACAGCAAATCCAGCGAAGGAGCTTTATGAAAACCGACAATTTGTTAACCCTGCCAGATGGTCGAAGACTGGCCTATGCCGAGTATGGCAAACCAGATGGCTGCCCAGTGTTCTACTTTCACGGCACGCCTTCCTCTCGTTTGGAACCGCTTATGATTGGGAATGAAGCCTTTCTCCAGTATGGTTTGCGTGTGATTGCTCCAGATCGTCCGGGCATGGGCAAATCAGATTTTCAGTTAGAGGGAGTTTTCTGATTGGCCGAAAGATATGGCCTACCTCGCTGATACCCTTGGTCTGGAGAAGTTTTCCGTGTTGGGTGTTTCAGGCGGTGGGGGGTATGTGGCAGCATGTGCGGCAAAGATCCCGGAAAGGCTATCCAAAGCCGTCTTTGCTGCAAGTGCCTGGCGGATAGATTCCGAAGCAATGAAGGTAATCGGTTTTCCGTTGAACCTGATGTGGCAAGTGACAGCTCATGCCCCGATTTTTTTGCCTTTCATCCTAAAGATGATGACCAAAATGATGAGCCAGCCGCCAAAAGCTGGTTCTAAAAAAGCATCAGCGCCGCCAAATAATATAATGCCGGCTGCAGATCATGCCGTAATGGCTCAACCTGGCCGAATTGCTGTAAATCAGAAGGTGTTAGGTGAGGCTATGAAACAGGGGAGCAAAGGTCCAGCCTGGGATATGCGTCTGTATGTGCGTGAGTGGGATTTTGATCCGGCTGAGATACAAATTC
>JARROY010000354.1:0-3046 GCA_037383445.1 Anaerolineales bacterium
GCGGTGCAGAATTAAGTGTTCCGGATCCTATTGCCGTCGGCCAGGGGGCGATCATTGTCCAACCAGATGATGTAGAGGGATTTGCACAGGCTCTGGATCTGCTATTATCCGATGAACGAATGCGCCAAGTGATGGGCCGGAAGGCGTACCAAATAACCATCCCGCAGTTTGCCTGGCCTAATATGGTCGAACAATTCCTAAAATCCCTCTCTAATCGGTGATCCTATGCCAAAAAAACAGCAGCAGCTTACAAAAGCAATGGCAACTAAATTAATCCAATCTTATAATATGGACGCTCTCAGCGGAGAACAACTTCTCCAACTATTTCGAGAAGAAAAAGACCTCCACCAGTATATCCCTGAAAATTATGGGGAAATTGATCCGCGCTCTAACGAACGCGTCCTTTTTAATCCTGCCAGGGCAACCAGACCTAATGCCGATTCGCATACAAAAAAGACATCCACCTGTCCCATTTGTGCGGGAAAGACAACTCAAATCATTGATTATTCCGAACTAAGCAGCGGGTTTACCTTTACCAACAAAAATCTTTTCCCGGCGATATTTCCCCATCCTGAAGTAAAAACCAACACTCAAAGCAGCAACAATTTTCCAGCTTGGGGTATGCATCTCCTTCAATGGACATCTTCATTCCACGATCGGGACTGGCATAATATGGAAATTGAAGACCTGGTGATTGTGATGGACCGTTTAGCCGCAATTGAACGGCATTTACTGACCGAATTTTCAGGGATAAGCAAACACACCGGTTGGCAGACAGACAGCCAGGCCGGACATGTCTCGATGATCAAAAACGGCGGATTGGGTTCAGGTGGATCGCTAGAGCATGGGCATCAACAGATTGTTTTCAGCAATATCCTTCCCCGCAGGATCATCGAGAATAATAAGTTTGAACAAGCGCACGGCCAAGTATTTTCCAAATTCATGCTTGAACAAAATCCCGTGACATTGGTAATCCAAGATTTTGGAGAGGCAGTTCTATTGGTTCCTTATTTCATGCGGCGACCGTATAATATGCTCTTGATTGTCAAAGACACTTCCAAGAAATATATCCATCACTTATCCAACGGAGAACGGGTCGCCGTCTGCAAGGGATGGAAAACAGCTATTTCAGCAATCCACCGAATAATGGAACAAAATGGCCTGCTCATTTCTTATAATGTCATCACCCATAACGGACCTGGGGCTGGATTGTATTTTGAATTTCTCCCACGTTCCCAAACCGAGGGTGGGTTTGAATTGATCGGATTATCCGTCTGCCAATCCTCACCGGAAATCGCAGCTGAACAGATCCGAGAGACACTTAATTCCAAATAGGTCAGGATAAAACCATGCACATCGCTTTTCTAAACCCTCAAGGTAATTTTAATCCTAAGGACAGCTATTGGGCTGAACATCCAGATTTTGGCGGTCAACTTGTATATGTTAAGGAGGTTGCACTTGGGCTTGCGGGTCGTGGGCATCAGGTGGATATCCTCACCAGGAAGATCGTTGATCCCGAATGGCCCGAATTTTCTGAAAGCATGGATGCGTACCCTGGAATGACCAATTTAAGGATTTTACGAATCCCATGTGGACCGGATCATTTTCTGATCAAAGAAGAATTATGGCCCTTTTTGGCCACCGAATGGGTTCCGAACATCTTGGCGTTCTACCAAGCTGAGAAAAAGCAGCCCGATATTTTTACGACCCATTACGGAGATGGCGGACTTGCGGGAGCAGTTATCCAGAATAAAATTGGGGTACCGTTTACGTTTACCGCCCACAGCCTTGGTGCGCAGAAAATGGAAAAGCTGGGTGTAACCTCCACGAATATCACGGAATTTGATTCGCGCTACCACTTCACCATAAGAATTGCGGCTGAACGTATCAGCATGAACCATGCGGCACGAATCATTACATCCACGCACCAAGAGAAAGAAACCCAATACGGTCACCCCGCGTATCAAGGCGCGGTAAGCACCTCCGATGAGAAAAAATTTTCTGTAATCCCACCGGGTGTCAATCTCAGGATATTTTCGCAAGTCCCGGGGAATGACGATGGGCTGGTCGCTGCCCGTATCAAACAAATTGCCCAATCGTCGCTTGATCCGGGCCGGGATCAACTCCCTTGTATAGTGTCTGCCAGCCGCCTAGACCCTAAAAAGAACATCACCGGGCTAGTGCAGGCATTTGCAGACAATCAAGAATTACAGCAAAGGGGGAATATTCTACTGGCCGTCCGTGGAAAAGTGGAGTCTTTCAGCCAGGAAGAATTTTTCAATTCAACCGATAACAGCGTAATCAAAGAAATAAACTCCATCATGGATCAACACCACCTTGAAGGGAAAATTTTTGCTGTTCCGCTAAATAGTCAAGAGGAACTCGCCGCAGCATATCGGTATTTCGCGCACTTGAGATCTGTTTTTATCCTGCCCGCACTTTACGAACCTTTTGGTCTAGCCCCACTTGAAGCCATCGCCTGCGGCTTGCCTGCTGTAGTTACCAAAAATGGGGGGCCAACTGAGAGCCTGATAGAAGGCGAGAGAGAGTTTGGAGTGCTTGTTGATCCGGAAAATCCCACGGATATCGCAAACGGATTGCTTCGCTTGCTGCGATCCGAAACAGAATGGCACAGAATCCAGCTAGCGGGTCTTGCAAGGGTGCACGAAAAATATACCTGGGAACAAACAGCCCAGGGATACGAACAAGTTTTCCAAGAAATCATCAGAGAAAACGGCAATTCTGCTGAAGCTAGAGAGCTCCCCATCGCCAAGTATTTCTTTGACCCCAGTGAGGAGAAACGAGATCTCATTTCATCATTAGAATGGTTGTAAAAACATCTGATCGGTCACAACAGTAGTCCTTGAGACTTCTTCAATACCAGATCCAAATAGACGGGAGTGGACCAATTAAATAAATAAACCCCCGGGTATGGGGGTTTGTGAGCGCGGCAGGGATCGAACCTGCAACCAATGGCTTAAAAGGCCAGCAGTTCGAATCCATCTCTCCCATCCAAAAGCCTACTGCTTTCGCCCAGTACACTGGA
>JARROY010000355.1:0-5216 GCA_037383445.1 Anaerolineales bacterium
GCTCGGTCTTGCCTACACCCGAGGGACCGATAAAGATGAACGATCCGATCGGACGCTTCGGGTCTTTGAGCCCGGAACGTGAACGGCGGATGGCATCCGAGACGGCTGAGATGGCTTCATCCTGGCCAATGATACGCTCATGCAGGCGGTCTTCCATCCGCAGCAGTTTCTCGGCCTCGGTTTCCATCATCTGGCTGACCGGGATTCCGGTCCATTGGGCTAGCACGTCAGCGACATCGTCCTTATCGACCACCTCGTCCAGTTCGTGCTTAGCTTCCCACTTGGTGCGTTTTTCTAGGTATTCCTCTTCCATCCGCAGGCGCTCGGCTTTCTTTTGGGCGGCGCGTTCATAGTCGCGTTCCAGGCCGGCTTGCTCTTCCTCGGCAAGTGTGCGGTCGAGCTCCTGCTTGAGTTCTTTCAATTCAGGCGGAAGGGAAAACAAAGCAATGCGCAGCTTGGCAGCGGCTTCATCCATCAGGTCGATGGCTTTATCCGGCAGGTGGCGGTCGGTCAGGTAGCGGGAGGAGAACCTCACGGCAGCTTCCAGGGCTTCGTCGGAGAAGCGCACTTTGTGGTGCGCCTCATAGCGGTCGCGCAGTCCGTGCAGCATCAGAATCGTATCTTCCTCGCTCGGTTCTTCCACGTACACCGGCGCGAAACGCCGCTCCAGAGCCGAATCTTTTTCAATGTGCTTCTGGTATTCGTCGAGAGTGGTGGCACCAACGGCCTGGAGTTCGCCGCGGGCCAGGGCCGGCTTGAGCATATTGGAGGCGTCCATCGCCCCCTGGGCTGCACCAGCACCGACCACGGTATGCAGTTCATCAATAAATAAAATCACTTCTCCCTGAGCGCGCGGTACTTCTTCGATGGCGGCTTTGAGGCGTTCCTCAAATTCACCGCGGAAGCGCGATCCGGCGATCATCGCGCCCAAATCCAGCGAGATGACCTTCTTACCGCTCAAAATCTCGGGCACATCGTTGGTGGCAATCTTCTGCGCCAGCCCTTCTACGATGGCCGTCTTGCCCACACCGGCTTCACCGATCAGCACCGGGTTGTTCTTGGTGCGCCGTGAGAGGATTTGGATCACGCGCAGAATTTCTGCATCGCGCCCAATCACCGGGTCAAGCTTGCCTTCACGGGCCATCTGGGTCAGGTCGCGGGAATATTTTTCCAACGTGCGGTAGCGGGATTCTGCCTGCGGGTCGGTCACTCGCTGGCCGCCGCGCAGCTGGTTGACAGCTTCCAGCACGCGTTCTTTGGTCACACCGGCCCCTTCCAGCAGGCGGGCGGCGGGTGTGCTGCGTTCACTGAGGATGGCCAAAAAGATATGCTCGGTGGAAATATATTCATCCTTCAGGCGGTTGGCCTCTTCATTAGCTAAATCAATGATGCGCTTGACGCGCGGGGTGATGAATATCTGTCCGGCCCCACCGCCGAAGATATTGGCCTTCGGGCTGGTGCGCAGGATATAGTCCAGCCGCTCGGTGAGCATATCACCGTCCACATTCATGATCTCCAGCAACTGGGTGATCACTCCTTCCGGCTGTTCGATCAAGGCCAGCAGGATATGCTCGGTATCAATCTGGTTGTGCCCATAGCGCTGGATGATTTCAGCAGCACGCTGAGCGGCCTCCTGGGCACGCTCAGTAAAACGATCAAATCTCATCATAATGGTAATCCTATCAATGATGCAGAAACTCGAGGTCTCATCATCACTAGTCTATTTTAAGGAAATTTCAGGAAAGGGAAAAAGGGTACCAGAGCCATTTTTGAACATCCACTCTGCTCCCCAAATTACCGTTTATCCATCATTTGCATTATATCATCGGCTTGATTAGCGGACTGCTAATACCTTATTAGAGATTTATTTGAATCAAATTAGATAATTTCAGGGGGTTAGAGATGGCGTCAGCGAAGGTGTGGTGGTCGGGGTGCGCGTAACCAGCCCAGACAGATACTGCGGAATCCAGCCGACCCGACCCTCCTGGTCCTCAACTTCAATCCAGACCCAGCCATCATAAATCTGGGTTCCGTACAGCACTTTGAAAGGTTGGTTTCGGTAAATAACCCCGATCTCCGGCCCGCCAGGATGCGCCAGCAAACTTACCCGGCTTCCCTCATCCAGAACTGCCATCTCAGGTGTAGGGGTGTAGGTCTGGGTTGGGGTTGGCGTATAGGTGAAGGTTGGCGTTGGGGTGGTGGTAACTGTGCTGGTAGCCGTAGCGGTAACAGTTGGCGTGGTAGTGGATGTCGCCACTTGGTTGATCTTCAACTGCACCGCGCGCTGCAGTCGTGTGGCAATTGCATCTTGCAGTTCAACACTGTTGCTGTAGCGCAGGGACTGACTGACCAATACGGTGATGTCCATCACCAGCACATTGTCTTCGGTTTCATCCCAGGAGAATTTATCCAGGGTGGCGCCCACATCTTGCACCTCCTGGCGCACGACCTGTTCCAATTCCCGGGTGAACGAGGCGTCCTGCACAAATACGTAGCTCTGCCAGCCTAATGGGGCCAGCAGCACAACGATCAGCAAGATTGAAATTTGCAAGCTGCGCGGTATCAGGCGGTCATCCTGTTTGCGCCCCAGACTGAATCCCGTGACATAGAACAGGAAGGTCGAGGAGGCGGCAATCGTCCCCGAGTTGGTGACAAACAGTAGTAAAGCGCCTTCAGCCACATCCCAGCGGCCAAGCGCCAAGCCAACGCCGATCACACACAGCGGCGGCATCAAGGCGGTGGCAATCGCGACTCCAGGCAGTGCGGCACACAGCTTCGGCTGCACCAGGGCAAAGGTAGCCGCCAGCCCGCCGGCCAGGGCAACCCCGAGATCGATTGGACTGGGGCGTGTGCGGGAGAGCACCTCCACCGGCAGATCCTGCATTGAAATAAAAGGCAGCAAGCTGTTGGTCCAGGTGATCAGCGCCGAGAGGAAAACAGCCAACAATGCCCCTCGCAGTAATGCCGAACCGGCATCGCGCAGGAGTGTCGTATCTCCTCGGATCGAAGCCAGCCCGATCCCCAAAATCGGTGACATCAGCGGTGCAACCAGCATCGCCCCGATAATCGTCGCCGCCGAGTCGATCAGCAAACCGAAGGTGGCGATCATGCACGAGAGCAACACCATCACAAAATAATCAAAATCGGGAGTAGAAGAATCGCGCAGCTGGACCTGGACTTCGGAAACGCGTTCCTTGGTGACCGGTGGAAGCGTCTTGCGGCTGTAAAAACGCACCCGCAGCTTAAAGCGGGAAAACCAGTAAGCAATCTTTTCCCGCAGGCTCATCTCGGAAAAATTAGGCTTCTTTGGCAGATGTTTTTCGAATGGATTCTTCTCCATACAGGAACTCCTGGAAGAGCAGAATTGCTACGTGCGGTGACGGGCGTTGAAGATATCACTCCTGATTGTATTACAGGATTGGCAATCTGTCCGGTTGCACAGCAGCGCCATCGGGTCCGCTTGAATCAGTTGGCGGGTGGTTTCCACCAATTCCATCATCGGCATCGCCTGCACCAGGGCATCCCCAATCTGCACTTTTTTGGCAAAAGGATCCATCAGCGGCTGGATGGCATTGAACCCATCCGAGCAGAAGGGGAAATTGGCACAGCTCACCACCATATCGCTCATCAGTGCCCAGCGGGTATAGGTTTTTCGGCCTGCCAGACGCTCCCCAAGGTGAATGCTGGTATTAGAGGTCTGATTAACCCCCATCAGCAGTATCCAACCGCCATCGTCCACCATCGCAGCAAGCGGAGCGAAGGGTTCATTGAGCAGTTGTTTTTCAAGATATTTTCGGACATTTACGCCCGCAAATGAAAGCACCGGATGGCCGGAGCGAAAAGCATCGGGGTGCCTGCGCAGCGTTTCGGAGATAATCCCCATCAGCTTGTCGGCGGGCATATCCGGATAGAAGAATTCGGCCATTTTATTGCGATCTGTGTGATTGCCGTACTGAACCGCGTTATTCGGGGGGCCTGTCTCAGGCACCACCAGCGTTTTGTAGGTAAACGTTGGGGCCATGACCGACTCAAAAACTTCAAGCAAAGCGCCCACCACTACCTTGGGTCCACCCTGCACCATGCCGAGGGAGCTTAAAGAGCTGTGAACAATCACCGGTTTACCAGCATCAATATGCAGTTCCCGCAGGGATTTCACCAGAGTCCGGTAAGTTACAATCGATGGGCTTGGGATTAGAGGTCGGCTTTGGTTGATAAGATCAGACAATTTTTAACTCCCCACCAGCATCAGGAACCCTTCCAAATTGGCTTACGCTTTTCCTGGAAAGCCTGCATGCCTTCTTTTTGATCTTCGGTGGAAAACAGCATATGGAACGCCCGCCGTTCCTCCGCCAGCCCGGTTTTGAGATGGGTCTCGAAGGATTGGTTGACAGCTTCTTTGCCCAGCCGGACAGCCAGTGGAGCACGAGCGGCAATCTCAGCGGCCAATTTTAGGGCGGCATCGAGGTATTCTTCCACCGGGACAACCTTGTTGACCAACCCGAAATGCAGCGCTTCGGCAGCTGTCAGGTGCCGGTTGTTGAGCACCATTTCCATGGCAATTGCCTTGCCGACGACCTTGGTCAAGCGCTGGGTCCCACCCGCTCCAGGAATCACGCCGAGGTTGATCTCAGGCTGCCCGAAGCGAGCCCTTTCGGAGGCCACGATCATATCAAACGACATTGCCAGTTCGTTGCCTCCACCCAGGCACCAACCAGATACCGCCCCAATGATCGGTTTTTTAATCGCCATGATCTGGTCGAAGATATCGATATGTCCACGGAGGAGCATATCGACCACTGTGGCGTCCGCCATCTCCTTGATGTCCGCACCTGCAGCAAATGCTTTCTCCCCGCCTGCAACCACCATGGCGCCGATCTCTGGATCAGCATCAAAATCCCTCAAGGCGTCCATCAGTTCACTGAGAATGGTGGCATTCAGGGCGTTGAGGGCCTCCGGGCGGTTTAAGGTGATCAGCCCAACCCGGTCGCGAGTTTCGACAAGGATGGTGGAATAGTTTTTGGTCATGGTCTTCTCCAAGTTATCTTAGGCAGGTTACTCTGGTTATTGATTCAGGTAGATCAAGCATAGCAGCCTGCTGCTCAGCTTCATTATACGCTAAGAAGGGTAGAGTTGGGTAGCAGGATGGTAAGTTTGCCCGAGTAAAAGCTCAGATTCCGCTCCCTTAGGCACGAATCTGGCACGCTCAAGGGAAAAAC
>JARROY010000356.1:0-3036 GCA_037383445.1 Anaerolineales bacterium
CAGCGGCGCAGGGAACATTGACATCGAAGGCCTGTATGCCGGATCCTTCAGAGCCACCATGTCCGGGTTGGGTGATCTCAATGTAAATGCTGGGCAGGTCCCAACCCAGACAATCACCATCAGCGGGAGTGGTAAATACTCAGCGGCTGAATTAGACAGCGAAAATACGACCGTTTCCATCAGCGGGTTGGGTTCCGCCACGGTCAGAGCCAGCCAATTCCTCAAAGTTACCATCAGCGGCAGCGGCAATGTAAACTACTTTGGCAGTCCCCAGGTTGATTCAGAAATCAGCGGCGTGGGCAACCTAAATCGGTCGGGAGACTAGACCATATCAGAACCCTGCTCCTACTAAAGTTTTTAAGTGGGGGTAGGGTTCCGAGCCCGAAATATGTAATGGTAAAATTATTACTACCTATCCAATTCAATAAAAAACTAAAAAAGTGAGAAGAAGATGAACAGATTTTTAATCCGATTGCTAATCAATGGAGTTGCTTTATATCTTGCGGTGCTGATAGTGCCGGGAATTAGTGTAGCTGATTCCAGCCCGATCACTTATCTATGGCTGGCATTGATCTTTGGTATCCTCAACGCCCTGCTGAAACCGATCTTAAAATTCCTCACCTGCCCGCTCATCTTGCTGACTCTGGGTTTGTTCACCTTGCTGATCAACACCGGGTTATTCTACCTGACGGGCTGGCTCGCGGGCCAGTTTGATATTGGGTTTGAAGTTGCCGGTTTTGGGGCAGCATTTCTCGGAGCGCTGGTGGTAAGCGTGGTCAGCATGATCTTTGAGGTAATCTTCAGAGACGAGCTTAAAGGCCGGGCGAAAAAATAAACCACAAGATCAGCACAGAAATTCAGAGATATTAACGAGAATAAAAAAAGGGAGCTGATGCTTCCTTTTTTTCATACAAAGTCGGAAATTTTAACCGTTGGATGATTGGAACCTGTCTTAATATGCGAGAGAGAAATATTACACCCGAAATAGAAGCTTCAAAGAAAATTCCCAACGCCCTGCGGACCTGGTTCATTATCCATTTCATCGTGGACATACTGTTTGCCATCCCACTGATGTTCGCCCCGACCCAGATTCTCACCTGGGTTGGTTGGCAAGCGGTGGATCCTCTGACCACCCGCCTGACAGCAGCAGCGTTGTTCGGCATCGGGATTGAGTCTTTACTTGGGAGGAATGGCAGCCGAATAAGCTATAGGAATATGCTCCGTTTGAAAATTATCTGGTCCTTTTCTGCCACGGTCGGGATTGCCATCTCGATTGCACAAGTGTCGCAGGCTGTCCCCATTTTCGCCTGGCTGATTTTGGCCTTATTCGCAGGCTTCAATTTACTCTGGGTATATTGGTACCGGCAGATAAAATAAACACACTACTTTTTTGTTCAAAACTGCTGGTTCAAAAATCATTCCTGGCTCTATTAAATTATTTTGCGATCCCCACCATGATCTATACCCGGGCATACTCCACCCCACTGATCTTAACTAAATATTCCGGCTGCTTATCTTCTAGAAAATCTAAAAACCGATTAATCGACCAGACTTGCTTTCACGACGATGCGCTTGTTATCCACCAGGTATGGATAGCACGAGATCAAAGTCACAGTAGAGTCGGGGGTAGGATCCAACACCTGGACAAAGGTCGGCTCGACGACATCGGGCTGTTTGTCGATCACATAAGTATAGGCACGCACATTGGTGTAAATAATAATTTCATCGCCGGCCTGCAGCTGGTCAAGATCACGGAAGATCTGGCCAAAAATATCGTTGTGGGCGGAAAGCACCAGATTGCCATTCTTGCCAGGATCAGCAGTCCCAATCCGCTGGCCGACTCCTTGCTTCAACTGCTCCCATCCATCCCCCATCACTATCGGTGCATCAACGCCGATCTGTGGAACAACGATCTGAATGGCCTGCTCAGGTTTGCGCGGTGGGGCGGGAACGCTGGCAAAAGATTGGTGCAGCGGTCTGAGATGCTCAGGAATCTCAGCCTCATTGAAACGCGCTCCTCCCTCAGAATTTGGCGGGGTATGCCCAGAAGGCAGCACGACCGCCTGGACCAATGGTGTTGGCGTAAAGGTTGGCTGGACGAGAGCTTCAGACACCTGCTGGTTTAAATCTTGAATGATGGAAGCACCGTTGAAAACCAGAAAGATCAATCCCGCGATGGCCGCGATCTCGATGACAAACAGCAACCGATCAAAGAGGTTCTTGCGGCGTTCTTGCCTATTGTCCTGTTCAGTCTGGGGGCGGTCCTCCGGTTCGTCCACAATAAAATCGTTCAGGCCAGAACTTGTCTCATGCTCTGGAACCGGTGTTACATCTAATAAGCGGCCGCTGCGCCGAAAAGAGTCCAGCCTCTGCTGGCGGGAATGCCGTTTCTTTTCAATCAACAAGCGGCGGAGTTCCCGTTCGCTGAGGTCTTCTGGTCGTACTTTTTTAGCCATAGTGCATTCGATTATACCGTAATTGGTTAGGTTGGATTAATACCAGCATTTCTATAAATCACTGATCTTGTCTGGCCGATAACCCAATTCGAATCGGGTCAAGGCAGATAAAACTTCCCTTCCAGCACGAGGACCGCGCTTCCGCCAACCCTGACAGTTTCAATATCTTCCGGGGGGCCGACTACTTCCACCTGCGCCACACCTGGGCGGCCCATCCAATGTCCCTGCTCGGCTGTAAAAACCGGCCGGTCGATCAAGCCATAATGCCACAGATATGCCCCCATCCCGCCGGTCGCAGAACCGGTAAACGGGTCTTCTGGGGTATCGGGTGGCACACCAAAATGTCGGGCGAAAACATCTCCCTCAGCAGTTATCCCTTGCAAACAAAACAGATGGGGGCTGAAAAATCCGGCATCCTGCCTTAACCGCAGGTAGGCGTTGACATCGACCTGAATCCTCTTCAATGCATCCAATTGGTGAAGAGGGATCATCAGCTGAGGTGTTCCAGTACTAACGATCTGAATTGGCACTCCCGGGAGCACATCTTCTTCCTGCAATCCAAAAACTGGCATCACATCAG
>JARROY010000357.1:0-3035 GCA_037383445.1 Anaerolineales bacterium
TGGACAGCCTGAAATATTTAATATTTTGGATGGTGCAGAGGTGGGGGTGGAGTTATTATCTCATGCGGTGATGCATCCGCGGAAATCGCTTACCATGGTGATTGGGTTTGGGCCGGAGATGAACTTGGCAGGCAAAACCTGCGATCTTTGTGCGATGAATGAAACCTGTCGCTATAAAGATCATTACGAACCTGATTAGCCGAAGGAATGGGTTATAGGCTAAATTGATGGTCTTTTCAGCGAGTAATTGAGTCTAAATGGAGTTCCAGTTGAATTAAGCTGGACTCTATTTTTTATCACTAGAAGTTATTCTGGTTTGAAGTATAAATTTTGAGTGAAACCCGAGTGAAATTCCATGACCAAGAAATAATATTGTGATAATATTTATCTATTATGTTATAATATTCTTAGTTTTTCCTAAATTTTATTTTTCGTCTGCAATCTGACTGGTTTATTGGGAGAGGTTAAGTTGACATCAGATGAATTGAATTCAAAAGACTCGATCAATGAAGACTTGAGGATTACACAAGCCAAGCTTTCAGTGATCAATGCGGTGCAGGAAGCGCTTGCAAACGCCTCGGATATTCGGGGGGTCTACGATGCGGTGGGGGATCAACTGCGCGAGATTTTTAATTTCCAAACTGTAGGAATCTATTCCGCTGATTTGGTGTCTGATCTCATGCACATGGAATATGCCTTCGAAAAGGGGCAAAAATTTCAGCCGATGGATGTACCGATAAATTCTTTGTATCGGCATGTAATTGACCTTGGTGGGATATTTATCAGGAACGGGGACTTTCCGGAATTCGCCGCCCAATTTAATGACTACAAAGTTCCCCAAGGGGAAATGGCAACTTCGGTGCTGGTCGCACCGGTAATCCAAAAAGATGACCTAGAACACGTCGTGATGCTCGCTTTGTTGGATATTGATAGCGGGAAAACATTCACCGAATCAGATATTCAGCTGGTTGAAACAATCGCTAATGCAATGAGTGTTGCGCTGGAAAATGCCAGGCTCTTCGATGAGACGCAGCGACTGCTCAAAGAGACGGAAGAACGCAATGCTGAATTGGCGGTGATCAACAGCGTGCAAGCTGGATTGGCTTCCAAACTGGATCTGCAGGGGATCTATAATCTGGTTGGCGATACGGTTAGCGAGATCACTGGCGCAGGGGTTGTGTTGATCGCCAATTGGGATTGGGATACAAGAATCATGCGGACGGATTATTTCAGAGACCAGGGTGAGCGATTCGGCGTAATCGAACGTCCATTATCTCCTCTGCATGATGCGGTTTTTCCAGAACTTGAACGTGGAAAAACGATTGTATGGAATGATGGGATTGAAGATAGGTATCGAAAGTTCGGTCACGTGGTTGCTGCGGGGAAAATGCCTAAATCTTCGGTAGCGGTGCCATTGAAGATTGGCGGGAAAATTTATTCGTCGATCATGCTGCAAGATACTGAACGAGAGTATGCCTTCAGTGAGTCAACGATCCGCCTGGTCGAAACGCTGGCCAACAGCATGAGCGTTGCCCTGGAGAGTGCTCAACTTTTTGATGAGACCCAGCACCTGCTCCAGGAAACAGAGGAACGCAACGCGGAACTTTCGGTAATCAACTCGGTTCAAGAGGCACTTGCAGCACAACTGGACCTGCAGGGCATCTACGATGCGGTTGGGGACAAAATCCGAGACATTTTTGATGCTCAATCTTTAGTGATTGGTTTGCTGGATCCAGAGACGAAGATGGCCTCTGCCAATTATTTCTATGAAAAAGGGAAACGTTATTTCCCAGAGCCACGTCCTTTCTCTGGATTGATGGAGCATTTGGTCAGCACAGGGGAAAAAATTGTCATCAATGAAAATCTTTCTCAACGATTGAAAGAGTTTGGCAAAAACTTCGTAATTGGGGACAGTTCGAAATCCGGGGTTTGGATTCCAATCAAATCGGGCAATAAGGTTCGCGGTCTGATTTCAATGCAGAACATTGATCACGAACATGCCTTTTCAGAGTCTGATGTACGCTTGCTGGAAACGCTGGCAAGCAGCATGAGCGTAGCGTTAGAAAACGCCACGCTGTTTGATGAGGTGCAGAAACGCAATCGAGAGATAACAGAAGCCCTTGATCGTGAAACTGCCAGCAATGACATCCTGCGGGTGATCGCTGAATCTCCAACTGATATCCAACCTGTGTTGGATGTGATTGCCCAGAATGCCGCCCAACTATCAGGTTCGGAAGACGCCATCATCGCTACCAAAGACGGTGAACTCTTGAAGGTCGTCTCGCATTTCGGAGACATCCCGATGATTCCCGTCGGAGAGGGCATCCATTTCGACGAATATTCTGTGGCTGGCCGGGCGATGATAGAAGGCATACCGCTGCAAGCCATCCATAACCAACCGGGAGTTGAATCCGAATTTCCAGAAGGGGATAGGGTAGCGAAGAAATACGGCTACCGCACTTCCAGCGCTGTGCCCCTGATGCGTGAAGGGATAGCGGTGGGCGTGATCACCATCCGGCGTAAGACCCCCGAACTGCTGACGGACAAACAGATCGCGCTGATCCAGTCTTTTGCCAACCAGGCGGCGATCGCGGTTGAGAATGTACGACTCTTTGAGGAAACACAACGTTTGCTGAAAGAGACGGAGGAACGCAATAGTGAACTGGCGGTGATCAACAGCGTGCAGGAAGGGCTTGCCTCCAAGCTGGAAATTCAGGCAATATATGATCTTGTTGGCGATAAACTCAGAGAGATTTTTAAAGCTGACACCTGTTTTATCGCCTTCCATGATGAAGAGCGGAAGACGGTCATCGCGCCGTATTACGCGGACAAGACTTCAAAAGGACCAGTAACGCGGCCGTATGGGAAGGGGATCTATGAGCCCATCGTGGAAACTGGCAAACCGGTAGTATTTGGGTCAGCAGAGGAAACGGAGAAACTTGGTCGATACAGTATCCAATCACCAGGTGCTTCTAAAGATCTGAATGAATCGATCCTGGGTGTACCGATCTTCAAGGATGGTAAAGCGATCGGCG
>JARROY010000358.1:0-3028 GCA_037383445.1 Anaerolineales bacterium
CCTAATTTGAAATGACCGGACAGCGGAGGAAAAACTCTCCGCTGTTTTGATTCATGAAATAGAATGGGAGCATGGTGCTTTTTTTAACTGACTTTGGTTTCACTGGACAGCGAGACTGCTCTTACATTCAGTCAGTACCCCTCTTAAAACATGAACGGGGAAGCCGTTGGGCTTCCCCTGTTCACAAGGAGAGGAGAAAGTGAACATGCAATAATTGTTTTAGCATGATATAGGCGTTAAAAGGTTCGGAATAATTGCTCAATTCATAAAATTATTATTGGCAGGCTGCCCGGCTGAGGAGGTAACCACCAGGCAGCCTGCTTTTTACCCTATCAATGGTTTAATGGGCCTATGCTGCTTCCATCTGCACTTTGGGCAGGTCGGCCAGAGCGGCTTTGACCTTTTCCTCTGGATAGGCGTAGTCTTGCAAATTACCCGCCAGGTAAGCTTCGTAGGCCGCCAGATCGAAATGCCCATGGCCGGAGAGGTTGAAGGCGATCACCCGCTCCTCACCTTTTTCTTTGGCATCCAGGGCTTCATCGATAGCCGCCCGAATGGCATGCGCCGACTCGGGAGCGGCAATAATCCCTTCGCTCTTGGCGAACATTACCGCCGCCTCAAAGGTAGCCAACTGCGGCACGGCAACTGCCTCGATATACCCGGCATCGTACAAAGCGCATATACTGGGCGCCATCCCGTGGTAGCGCAGCCCGCCTGCATGGATTGGGGCGGGGACGAATCCGTGCCCCAGGGTGTGCATCTTGACAATCGGACCCATGCCGGCCGAATCGCCGTAGTCATAGGTGTAGATGCCCTTGGTCAGGGACGGTGTGGCAGATGGTTCCACCGCCAGCAGGCGGGTCTTCTGGCCGTTGCGCAGGTTCTCGCGCAGGAAGGGGTAAGCAAACCCGCCAAAGTTCGAACCGCCGCCGATACAACCGATGACCACGTCCGGGTACTCACCAGCCATATCCATCTGCTTGAGCGCTTCCTCGCCTACAATCGATTGGTGGGTGAGGACGTGATTGAGCACCGAGCCGAGACTGTACTTCTTGGCGCCGCCCGAGGTAGCGGCGACCTCAACCGCCTCGGAGATGGCGATCCCCAGCGAGCCGGGATTCTCAGAGTCTTGTTCCAACAGCGAGCGGCCAAACTGGGTGCGGTCGGTCGGGCTGGCATATACTTCTGCGCCGTAGGTCTCCATCATGATCCGGCGGTAAGGTTTCTGCTGATAAGAGATCTTGACCATATACACTTCCAGGGGTAGATCGAAGAAGTTGCAGGCCATCGCCAGGGCAGAACCCCACTGGCCGGCGCCGGTCTCAGTGGTCAGGGCTTTGGTGCCGCCCATCTTATTGTAAAAAGCCTGGGGGATGGCCGTATTGGGCTTATGGCTGCCCACCGGCGAAACGCCCTCATATTTATAGTAAATATGAGCGGGGGTGCCCAGCGCTTTTTCCAGGCGGCGGGCCCGGATCAGCGGGGTCGGGCGGTAGAGCTTATAGGCTTCCAGCACCTCGTCCGGGATGTCGATATAGCGGTCAGTGCTGACTTCCTGCATGATCAGCTCCATTGGGAAAAGCACCGACAAAAAGTCCGGCGTGACCGGTTCTTTGGTCTGCGGGTTAAACACAGGGGTCGGCGCGACGGGCATATCCGCGCCAATGTTGTACCACTGCTTCGGCAGGTCGGTTTCGTTCAACAGGAATTTGGTTTGTGTGTTTGTCATCAGATGTCTCCTTAAAATGGGTATGGAATTAGATCAAACCTAATGGTTTATTCTTGAGGTAATCGTGGTGGTCCTGGTCTTCTTCAGGGTTCACCTTGGGTGCATCAAACAGGCCGAGAATTTCCTGCACGGCCATGACCGTCAGCGGCTGTTCCGTGGATGGCTGGCTTTCATCCGGTTGTGGAATAGTCTCGTTCGGGATTTGGGATTTCTTTTTCATTTCTTCAACCTCCGGTAAAAATTAGTCTAACGGTTGAGGACGGAGGAATTAAAAAGCGCTCGTCCTCATAAATTTATGGGGACGAGCGCTCGAGATTTTGAAATCAGATGCGGCCCGCGGTGCCACCCCAGTTAGCCTGGCCATTTAACCAAAAATCCCGCCGGTGTTGCGACGGGGGGGAAAATAGCCAGCCTCACTTGTGCAGAGTACGGCAGGGACATGCCTGCGTATACTCCTCGCCGTGGTAACGGTGGCGGTTCCGGCACAGGCTACTCGATTGCTCTTTCGCCCTGCAACTCAAAGGTCCATTCTTCGCTGGCGTACGGGCAAGACTCTCACTAATGCTTGCTCTCTGTGCCGCCGTTTCAGCGGATACTCGTCCTTTTCACAGTCTTTTGTGGCTTCTCAGTTGTTAAGTTGCATGTTTATATCATCTTTTGGGCTTGGTTGTCAAGAGTGAATAGTGAAAACGGGAAAATGATCTCCCGATGGAATTTGAATCTTTTTGAAATTTATTCGGGGATGGCCTAATTGATTGTTGTTTTGAGTATCTTACACCTGTATAATAAAACCAATACTTATCCACGACAGCTTTGGAGGAAAATGGAAATGGAACAACCCCCTGTATCGCATGAAACGCAAACCGCGGGTAACACCGCCATGATTCTGGAGATTGTCTTCGGTCTGTTTGCCCAATTAGGGATCGGGCATGTTTATACCGGGAGGATCGGATTGGGCATCGGGCTGCTGCTTGGATGGTGGGTGTATATTGCCATTGCTGCAACCATCACAACGGCAACTGTGGGCTTTGCCGGATGCATTTTCGCCCCAATCGGAATCATCGTCCCAATCATTTCCGGCTTGCAAGCCAAAAAATATATGTTGGAAAAAGGTGGGGATGGGGATTGGGGCAAGGTGGCCATTGTCGGTATCGGCGGGTGCCTGGGCTTCACCATCATCACAGTCATTGTGATTGTTGTTGTGTTTGGTGGTTTGGCAGCTTTTTGGTCATCATTTAATTATTAAAAGAGAGCCGCCCAGATAAAAATCCATTTTGGCATACTTTCATCATGCCAAAA
>JARROY010000359.1:0-3020 GCA_037383445.1 Anaerolineales bacterium
AAAAACCTCATGGGAAGAGAAACGAAATACAAAGCCCACCTCATTCATATAGTAATTACTGTGGTATTTTCTTTCATGATCTTGAACGATTTTTTTGTTCCACCATAAGCCAATTCATAATCCCCAAAAAATCCGGAAAATTGGATTTCACCATTGCTATCCGTCATGAGTTTTGTTGGTAGTATCCACCATTCCCCTCTAATCAGATTCATAAGTTCATTGTAGGCAGGTTTGCTTGAACCATCCTTGCGAATCAAGCCAGCAGGTGCGTTAAGCCAGCCCCCATCGGAGAGATCCCACCAAGTAATACTCTCTACCAATGGGTGGCTAAAGAGAGTCTTATAATGCAGAATCGCCTCCTCAGCCTGGCGGCATTCACCTTCAGGTGTAGTAGGCCAATCCTGGACTTGATAATCATTGAGGTCGATGATCTCCGGTGGCATAAGTTGACCAGAAATGAGGGTCGTTTCCGTAAAGTGTAGTGGCAAATTAAATCGCGTGAACTGTTCCAATACCTTCAAAGTTTTTTCTACCCCCCAATACCCCTGGTGCATGTGAGACTGGATACCGATGACATCGATCTTGATACCTGCCTCAAGACAGCCTTCTACCAATATATCATAAGCGGGGGATACATCAAAGTCGTTAATCAGCAATGTTGCTGAGTGATTTTCAGCACGCGCTGCATCGAACATTGACATAATTGTTTTAATTCGTCCGATTTCTTTGCTAAGACGGGTGATGCCATTGTCGTATTTGTCGAAGACGGGCATGATGACTGCCTCGTTGATTACATCCCACATATCGATCAGCCCGCGAAAATCTGATACATCACGATTGATGCGATTAATCTGCGCCGCCAGTATTTCACGATTGCTCATCGTAAGCAACCAGTCAGCTGTAAGTGTATGCCAGCAAAGTGGATGGCCTTTCGTGACCAAATTATGGTCAATACACCATTTGGCAGCTCTTTTCAACGGTTCTGTCATTGGATTTCCGCGTTGAGGTTCGAATTTTGCCCAATAAAACGGAAGAGTTGCTGCATTGAACAGAGCTGTGAGTTTATTGGCTCGTTGTTCAGCTCGGATTTTTTCTTCCCCAATGTACTGACCGTTGGTGAGAGGAACGAGATCAAAAGCAGCAGTGCCAAAGAGGAACTGGTGTCTGGTCTGTTTGATCATCACTTCTTGGTTGGCTAGTGGCGTTTTGTCCAGCTTCAAAACTTTAAGCTTTACGTCCCCTATACGATTATTCCTTATTTCGCTGTTCATTGATTTCTCCTTTTAAAAGATTCTCTGGTTTCTGTGGGAGAACCATCCGGAGTACGCAGGCCGCTTTGTGTGGTAAGGATCAAAAACTCCTCTTCTCCTCTATCACCTGGATTCTGACCCATAGCAACATCTTGCGTCCAACCGAGATTATTTCATTGGGTGTATCGTGCAGAAATTCAGGGTACAGTGGTAGGTATCATGTAGGTTCAGAAACGGGTGTCCTAATGTCATAGAACTCGTCCTCAACTGATTATTATAGGCAATACTCCATGAAACGCTCCAAATTTCACAATATTTCTCAAAACCTATTGACTTTTTAACAATAATATGCAACAATATCGGTAACGATACCGGCAACGTTACCGATATTTTATCACCATTCACAGGATTTGACATGCGGAAGACCAGAAAAGCGGTGACAATTCAAGACGTAGCGAGGGTCGCAGGGGTATCCGTTTCAACGGTTTCACGGGTCTTGAATGAGAAAGCAGATGTGTCCAGCGAAACTCAGGAACATGTCCGCTCTGTGATCAAAGAATTGGGGTATACCACAAATCTTGCCGCAAGAAGCATGCGCAGTTATAAAAAGAATTTGGTCGGAATGGTCATGCCCGACATCGCCTACCCATTCGCTTTTGAAGTGATGAGAGGGGTTAACCAGGCAATTGCGGAATCCGAGTTCGATCTATTAGTTTATACAACTGGTGATGTGCGCAAGAGCGGAAGAGCCTCGCACGAACAAAAATATGTATCCCTTCTCAATAATTCTATAACTGATGGAGCGATTATTGTTGCGCCTGTCACAGGGGAGTTTTCGACAGATGCCCCCATTGTTTCTATTGACCCTTTGATGAGCAAT
Organism: Anaerolineales bacterium; assembly: GCA_037383445.1. Lineage (GTDB taxonomy): Bacteria > Chloroflexota > Anaerolineae > Anaerolineales > UBA11579 > UBA11579. The sequence goes on from JARROY010000359.1 coordinate 2,131, forward strand.
CCGAATTACCCCTCGGTTCATGCAACCAACTATCAGGGGGCCATGGATGCGATGAATTATTTGCTCGAACTTGGCCATACGCGAATCGGTTTTATTAGCGGGCGTGCTGAATTGGTGAGCGCCAATCGTCGCTTGAAAGGGTATCGCGATGCGCTTAAAAAAGTAGGGCTTCCTATTGATGAAGAATTGATCGCCTGTGGCGATTACACCACAGATACAGGTGTTATATGCACCCAAGAATTACTTTCACTAGACAATCCGCCCACTGCCATATTTGCTTCCAATGACCAGGCTGCAATGGGCGTCTTCCAGGTTTCTCAGAAACTTGGCCTGCGTATTCCTGAGGATTTATCCGTGATAGGTTTCGACAATATTATGGAGTCCAGGTATATGAAATTAACCACTGTGGATCAGTTTATTTATCAGATGGGTTTTGTGGCAACACAATTGCTCATCAAACTGATCAATGGTGAAGAACTTGATACTCAGACCTACAAGATGCAAACCCAGCTTATCATCCGGGAATCCTGCCAAAAATTCCATGGAAGTACATAACTGACTGATCAGACAAGCAGTGTAATAACTTTCAGAGAATTTTATTAGAAAGGAGGTGAGAGTACAATCGTTCCGAAAATAAATTGCAGGTCTTCTCTTCGACCCTGAACAGACTGAAGGAAGACCTGCGCATTGTGTGGAGTTTGTCTCCGCACGACCGTATTATAACCTACGAAAAATTCAAAAGGAGAAGGAAATGTCTCGCAAGATTTGCATGATTTTGAGCCTGTTTCTGATTGTCGCATTTGCACTTTCTGCCTGCGGAGCACCAGCGGAAGAACCAGCTGAGCCTGCAGCAGAAGAGCCAGCTGAACCTGCAGCAGAAGAGCCAGCTG
>JARROY010000360.1:0-3020 GCA_037383445.1 Anaerolineales bacterium
AATCCGGAGGGATAATTCCAAACAATAAAGTTTCGATTAAAGATCGAAACGATGCTATTTGTGGTATTTTGCAGAAAAAGAACTGACAAAGAAATGGCATAGATGCGTAGCTGGATTCCAAAAGGACGCAGTTCAAATCGTCAATGAACGCTGGTGTTGCCTGTTTGGTTGGACTCATATCCTCATGCCAAAGGCAGCGGAAGAGAAGATGGGGATACAAGAGTAAAAGTGTTCTCTAAAGTAGTGGCACGGGATTTCATGCCACTACGATGCAAGTGATGGTTTCCTAGTAAACCAGGTGCTTCTTATCTGTTGATATCCGCTTGCGGAACATGTAGTACGTCCAACCCTGGTAAGCCAGTACGATAGGAACGAAGATCAATGCCACAATGCTCATCACCCCCAGCGTGTATTGCGAGGAGGATGCATTGTAGATCGTCAGTGACCAGTCAGGGTTTGTCGTAGAGGGCATTACATTGGGGAAGATCATGCTGAAAAAGGTGATTTGAGTCAGGACGATGTTTAGGCCCACCATGATGAAAGCCCAACCTTCGCGCTTCTGACGGATGAAATAGCCTGATGCCAGCAAAACAGCAACTGCCGCAATCGGAACGATCCCCGGATCAATCTGGCCGCGGTTCCAAAAGCCTGCGATGTAGGTAAAAACACTCAGTAGGATGTAGAGAACGGTAGCTGAGATCCACAGTTTGCTAGCAAAGGCGTTGACCCGCTCGCGCAGTTCACCTTCCAGTTTCAGGCTAAGGAAATTGGCACCGTGCAGCAGGAAGATAGATACGGTAGTCACACCGCCCAACAGCCCGTATGGATTGAGCAACGTGAACAAATTTCCCGTGAACATCATGTCTGCATTGATGGGCACGCCGCGTGCCAGGTTTGCAAATGCCGTGCCTAGCAGCAGGGCTGCCAGGAATGACCCGATAGCGATCATCCAGTCAAAGCGGTGACGCCACTTGGGGGTAGGGTCTTTGGAGCGATATTCAAATGAGATGCCACGCATGATCAGGCCAACCAAAAGCAGTAACAAGGCCAGATAAAAGCCGCTGAACATGGTCGCATACCAGTGCGGGAAGGCTGCGAAGGTTGCGCCGCCAGCAGTGAGCAGCCAAACCTCATTGCCATCCCAGACCGAGCCGATCGAGTTGATAATCGCGCGGCGTTCCTCATCTTTTTTCCCAAGGAACGGAAGCAGCATACCAACGCCGAAATCGAAGCCTTCTAGAAAGTAGAACCCGATCCACAGTATGGCGATGATTACAAACCAGAGTGTTTGGAGAGATTCGTAAGACATCATGCTCCTCCTAATCCTGCCCGCCAACAAAGGAAGGCTCAACGTCAACAGATTCGTGCATGGCCGCATCCGGGCCAGCGATGGCATATTTCTTCATCAGGTAGAACATGGCTGCTGCCAGCGACCCATAGACAACCGTGTAGCCGATCAGCGAAATGAGCAGTTCTACTGGGGTCAGGTTAGGAGAAACCGCATCCTCCACCTTGAGCAAGCCGAACACGATCCAGGGTTGGCGTCCCATCTCTGTCAGGATCCAGCCGCTGGCGTTGGCGAAGTAGGGCAGCGAGATTGCCCAGAAGGGAACCCACTTGAACCATTTCGATTCTTCATAGTTGCTTCGCCGTGTGTTGTACAGGAACCAAGCCGCCACGAGGATCATGATCAGACCAATCGTCATCATAATGCGGAACATCCAATAGGTGACCACCATCAATGGAATATAGTTACCCGGGCCGTACTCGGCATTATATTGAGCGTTCAACTCCTCCACGCCCTTCACTTCACAAGTGAAGTTGTTGCATGCCAGGAAGCTCATCGCGTAGGGGATACGCAGAGACCAGACCTCCTGTCTCCCACTTAGATCTCCGATGGTTAAAATAGAGAACGAAGCAGGTTGTTCGGTTTCCCAAACGGCTTCTAGTGCTGCCAGTTTCATTGGCTGGGACTCGTACATGAACTGCCCCATTGTGTGCCCACCCAGGAAAACCAGTATGCTGGCGATTACACCGACCATTGCAGCTGCGTGGAATGAGCGTTTGAAGATCTCGGTATGTTGTTTGCGCAGCAAGTGATAAGCGCTGACACCGATGATCAGAAAAGATGCGGTAGCCAATCCGTCAGCCAGCGTGTGCCAGATGAAAACCCAGGCTTTCTCATTCGTGATCAGGGCGAAGAAATCCACCAGTTCTGCACGGCCAGTAATATCATTGATGATGTAGCCAACTGGATTTTGCATCCAGCCATTGGCGATCAGAATCCAGACGGCGGATAAATTCGATCCAAGAGCTACCAGCCAGATAGCTGCCAGGTGCACTTTTTCTGGCACGACCCCTTCGCCGAATATCCAGATTCCAAGAAAAGTGGATTCGAGGAAGAAAGCCATCAAGGCTTCGATGGCCAGCGGTGCGCCGAAAATATCACCTACATAGCGGGAATATTCCGACCAGTTCATGCCGAACTGGAATTCCTGGACGATACCCGTCACCACACCGATGGCAAAGTTGATCAGGAACAATTTTCCCCAAAACTTTGCCATCTTGCGGTAGGTTTCGTCCTTGGTCTGATAGTAGCGGGTTTGCATATATGCCACAAACCAGCCCAGGCCCAACGTCAGCGGGACGAAGAGCCAATGGTAGACGGTAGTAAGACCGAACTGCAAACGCGATAATATAATTAGATCCATTGAACCTCCGTAGATGTATGATCTATTCTCCTTAAAATTATTATACAAGAGTATGCATTATTAATGGGCGAAATGGAATGATTGGGTATGTGATCTACTCCCAAAATTTGTAACACTTGCTATGATAGACCAACTGACTAGATTTGGATAGAATACTAGTTTAGATTTAGTAGGTAACTGACATCAATGGAAATTTATCTCCATATACAGCAAAAGGTCATACTAAATCGCATGCATTTTCTTTCCTATTGCAACCATACTGCACCCCGGTTGAAAACAATAGAATGTATACTCTTAAAAATTAAAAAA
>JARROY010000361.1:0-3006 GCA_037383445.1 Anaerolineales bacterium
AGTTCCGGGGTGTTTTCTACCGACTTTGCCGCGGCTGAGACAGCAATTTCCAAAATGTCAATGGGATTGTTGGTCTTGGAGAGCGCTTTATTTGTATCGTTTGCGACATCTTTAATCACTGTCAGGATCGTACCTTCTACCGGCCGGACGACACCTTTGTAGGCGGTATCCCTGGCATCGGCAAAAGCTTTGGCCAGATATTCTCCAGAGAGGTGTTTTTGGTCCTTCATGGCGGATGCAATCCCACGCCAAATTTGCGAGAGGATGACCCCAGAGTTGCCGCGTGCGCCCATCAATGCACCTTGGGCCACGCTGGACAGCATCTTCCCGGCATGGGTTTCAGGGGAATGCTCAATCTCATCGTAGGCAGATTGCATGGTGAGCATCATATTGGTGCCAGTATCACCATCCGGAACAGGGAACACGTTTAATGCGTTTACCGTATTTTTATTGGTGTTCAGCCAGGCCATCCCAGCCGCGGTGAGCTCTTTAATTGCCTGTCCGTCAATCGGGTTGCGTTCGAATGTCAGTCTCCGGCTTATCCCGGGTTCATTTTTAAAATCGTTCATAAGTGCTCCAAAAACTTTAATATTTCAACGCGCCTTCATACGCTGCTGGAGGCGTGGGAGGCCGTTGAACGAGGGCTATTGTATACCAAATGCCTGGGATTACCAGATTTTTCCAAGCGTTTGGGTTGTCTTATTCTTCCTCGTTGATCCGCAGCCCTTGAACGTGAACGTTTACGTCGTTGATCGGTAAACCTATATATTTTTCCACGTTAAACCGGACGGTATTGGCGACACTGTTAGCTACAGATTTTACCCGAGTACCATACTGCACCACGATGTAGATATCGATATTAACAATATTATCCTCATAGCTGACCTCAATGCCATGCGTGGGATCTTTGACAATTCTGTTGGTCAGTCCGTTGACCAGGTTTTTTGAAGCCAGACCAACCACGCCGTAGGATTTGATCGCCGCTTGATAGGCGATTGCGGCAATGGCTCGTGCTGAAACATTTATGCTTCCATATGGATTTAGGTCGTCTTTCATTTTTTCCTCTTGTTTTTAAAATAACCACTTGGGTTGTAAAAAGATACGTCTTGTGGTAATATTTTTCGGCTATTGAATAGTAGCTCTGTTATTATACATAATTTGTAAAGGAAGTGAACTATGGCACAGTGTTCCGTGTGTGGTAAAAAAACAACTTTTGGGCGAAACCGCCCGTGGTCGAAGAAAACAACAAACCGCACCTTCAAACCCAACCTGCAGAAGATCTCTGTTTATGAGAACGGCCGCAAAGTCCAGAAGGTGATGTGCACCCGCTGCATTCGCACTATGGTTAAGACTGCCTAAAAATTGTATCACCAGACCAACCGTAAATCATCAGAATCACGGTCAGCACCGTGATTTTTGATTTTAACTGTGGAAATGTTCACGCAACGCCCGGATTCCTGCCGGGATTCCATCCGGGTGCTTAAAAATGGCGCTGGCAGTGACAAATACATTTGCGCCAGCGGCTAGGGCTTGAGGAAGCGTTTGAGCGTTTATTCCTCCATCTACCTGAAGATCAACCGGCAAGTTGTCTTCAGTGATCCACTGGTGGATTTTCTCAACTTTGGAGAGGGTCTCCGGCAGGAAAGTCTGCCCGGAATACCCAGGGTTGACGGTCATCACCAATACTAAATCGACCAAATGGAGTACGGGATGTACGGCGGAGGCCGGAGTTCCAGGGTTGATTACTACACCTGCCCGGCAGCCAAGATCTTTGATTGTTTGGAGGGTGCGGAACAGGTTCGGGCTGGCCTCTGTGTGGATGGTGAGGCTGTCTGCACCCGCTGCAGCATAATCTTGGATCGATCTTTCCGGATATTCGATCATCAGATGCACGTCGAGCAACAGGTTGGTAGCTTTGCGACAGGCTTTTACAACCACTGGACCCATGGTGAGGTTGGGGACGAAATGACCATCCATGACATCGATGTGGATCCAATCTGCACCGGCTTCTTGGACTGTGTGGATTTCCTGGCCGAGGCGGGTGAAATCGGCACTAAGTATTGAGGCTGAAATCAGTTCCTTTTTATGCATCCTTGGTTTGCTTTCGTTAGAAAATATTATTATAAACCCAGATGAAGAACGGGATCAGACCGCCCCAGGCGGCGACTGCGATCAATCCCAAAAACACGGCCAACCAATCAATCACAGTCGTTTGAGTAGGTGCGTATGGAGCGGTAACGGCCTGTGGTCTTGGGCGTTGCGGAGCTCGTCTTTCAGAGGAACGTTGCGGGCCGGTTTTGCGCCTGGCAGGGCGCGGCCGGCTGGGGACAGGTGTGCTGGCGGGGCGGGAACGATCCGCTGAATCTTTTTCAGTTCTGGGTCGCTCTGCAGCCGCGCGGTGTGGTTTTGCGGATGGTTCAGGGCCTTCTTCCATTTCTCGCTGAACGATCTGCAGCACTCTTCCCAGCTGGTCTGCTGTGCGGTAGCGCGCTGAAGGTTCCTTGGAGAGCACCTTGAGAATGACTTGCTCAAGAGTCTCTGGAATGAAGGGGTTGATCTCCCTGGGAGGAATGGGAGTCGCTTCGCGGTGCATCTGGGCCAGTTCGCTTGAGGTTTTTCCAATGAAGGGAAGCTGGCCGGTAAAGATCAGGTAAAGGATCACCCCGAGCGAATACACATCTGAAGCCGGGGATGGGGCTGCCCCTCCAGCCTGCTCAGGAGAGAAGAATTGAGGGGACCCCCAAACCACATCGGTGAGTTCATCAGGATTGATGGATGCCAAAGCGCGGGCAATCCCAAAGTCGGTGACTTTCAGCTGCCAGTCGGGGGTGACCAGTAGATTATGCGGTTTGATATCGCAGTGAACCAACCCAGCCCGGTGCGCGTAACCAATCCCTTTACAGGCCTTGATCGCCAGGTCGAGGCCGCGCTCTATAGAAAGACGGCCGCGTTCGTGCACGATGGAGTTGAGGTCTTTACCGGCGACATATTCCATCACGATATACA
>JARROY010000362.1:0-5078 GCA_037383445.1 Anaerolineales bacterium
ATTGTCCCAGAAATTGCTCCGCATCAAAATACCCTGGGGGTTATGCTGCCCTATACCCCACTGCATTATTTGTTATTGGAAGAGGAGGATGGCTTTCCACCTGCCCTGGTGATGACCAGCGGCAACTTGAGTGAAGAACCGATTGCCACTGCCAACCAAGAAGCACGTCAAAGGTTATCTTCCCTGGCGGATGCTTTCCTGATGCATAACCGGGAGATCCAAACTCGCTGTGATGATTCGGTCATGCGCTCGATTGCATCGAATGGGGATGCCCAACTGGTTCCGCTGCGGCGGTCCCGGGGTTACGCACCGTATCCTGTCCATCTGCCGTGGAATCTTTTCCCCATTCTGGCCGCAGGAGGGGAGCTGAAAAACACGTTTTGCCTGACGCGCGATCACTACGCTTTCCTCAGCCATCATATCGGTGACCTGGAGAATTATGAGACTTTGCAGGCCTTTCAGAGCGGGATCGCCCATATTGAACATCTTTTCCGCATCCATCCCGAGGCGCTGGCATACGACCTGCATCCTGATTACATGGCAACCCGCTACGCGCAACAGCGCGGAATGAAAGAAGACCTCCCGGCGATAGGCATCCAGCACCACCATGCACATATCGCGGCCTGCATGGCCGAACACTCCCTACCAGAAGGCGAACCAGTTATCGGCGTGGCATTCGACGGCACCGGCTACGGCACGGATGGCGCAATCTGGGGCGGGGAGTTTCTGATCGGCGATTACACAAATTTTGAACGTGCCCTTTACCTGGATTACATTCCGCTGCCCGGCGGAGATAAAGCTGTCCGCCAGCCGGCCCGCCTTGCATTGGCTTGGCTGGATGCTTTGGGAATGGATTGGCCAATCGACTTGCCGTCCGTCTCGTTTTTCAGGGAGCAAGACCGGGACTTATTGAAGCAGCAGATCAGGTTAAAGGTTAATGCCCCGCTTACTTCCAGTATGGGGCGGTTGTTTGATGCTGCGGCTGCGCTTTCCGGTGTTCGCCAGGCAGTCAACTACGAAGCTCAAGCCGCGATTGAGTTCGAGGCTTTGATCGACCCGCAGTGCCAGGACCTTTACCCGTTTGAGATCGAGGAGCAGGTCATCAACCCGGCTGGCATCATCCACGCCATCGTAGAAGATAAGCTGGCTCATCTCCCGATTAACATCATCGCGGCTAAATTTCATAATACAATTGCCCACATGGTTGTAGAAAGCTGCATTAAGCTGCGGGACCGATCGGTAATTACTCGGGTTGTACTGAGCGGCGGTGTTTGGCAGAATATGGTCCTGCTGGAAAGATCGCGGACTCTTTTAGAAAAAGCGGGTTTCGAAATATTTACCCATCGTAAAGTGCCCGCCAATGACGGCGGTTTGGCCCTAGGTCAGGCAATTATTGCTTATCATTCCATTTTGAATCCTTAACGATACGGAGGCTGCATATGTGCTTAGGAATTCCTGGAAAAATTATCGAAATTTATGAAACGAATAATGTTCGAATGGGTAGAGTTGATTTTGGGGGTGTGATCAAGGAAGCGTGTTTGGATTTCTTGCCAGAGATTCAGGTCGGAGACTATACCATTGTGCACGTTGGGTTTGGAATCAGCCAGATTGATGAAGAAGAGGCGATGAAAACATTAGAAATGCTGCGCGAACTGGATATGCTGGCCGATGAGATTCCTGATCTGGACGAGGGGTGACGCCGGGAAACTAGTTCAAGCAGCAGGAGAAAAGCCATGAAGTATTTAGATGAATACCGGGATGGAAAAGTCACCCTTAAAATACTTAAAGAAATCCAGCAAACGGTCACCCGCCCGTGGACACTGATGGAAGTTTGCGGCGGCCAAACACATTCAATTCTCAAAAGCGGCTTAGATCAGCTGCTTCCTCCCGAGATTGAACTTGTGCATGGTCCCGGCTGCCCGGTGTGCGTGACTCCGCTGGAATTGATTGATAAAGCGATTGCCCTGGCGTCCAGGCCAGATATTATCTTTGCCTCCTACGGCGATATGCTGCGTGTCCCTGGTTCTGAAAAAGATCTCTTCAGTGTTAAAGCTGCCGGGGGGGATGTGCGGGTGGTGTATTCTTCCTTAGACGCACTGAAAATTGCCAAAGAGAATCCGGACAAAACGGTGGTCTTTTTTGGGATCGGCTTTGAAACCACGGCTCCGGCGAATGCGATGTCGGTGGTGCAGGCCAAGGCGCAGGGAATAGAAAATTACGCCATGTTGGTGTCTCATGTCACTGTTCCACCTGCGATCCGCGCCATTATAGATTCGCCGGATACTCGGGTGGATGGGTTTTTGGCCGCGGGGCATGTCTGCACCGTGATGGGTTTTTGGGAGTACGAACCGCTGGTGCAAAAGTACCACATTCCAATTGTCGTCACCGGGTTCGAGCCGGTAGACCTGGCCAGCGGGATTTTGATGTGTGTCAAGCAGTTGGAAGAAGGTCGAGCCGAAGTGGAAAATGCGTATGCTCGATCCGTTGTTCGGGAAGGCAATGTGCCTGCCCAAACCGTGATCAGTAAGGTGTTTACTTCTTGCGACCGTCCATGGCGAGGGATTGGGGTTATCCCGCAGAGCGGTTACCGGCTGACACCTGAGTATTCGTTTTATGACGCCGAGCTGCGCTTTCCAGAAATCCAGCAAATTGATACGGTAGAATCCGAGCTGTGTATCAGCGGACAGGTGCTGCAAGGGCTTAAGAAACCGAACCAATGCCCGGCATTTGGCACAGAATGTACCCCGCTCACGCCTCTGGGTGCCACAATGGTCTCCAGCGAAGGGGCCTGTGCCGCATATTACCGCTACGGCCGATATCAGGCCAGCTTGGGTGACTCCCAACCCCAAGCGTCTTCGGAATCCGGTTAGCGTCTAGGATTTGAAAGGTCTGGATATCCTGGAAATCCAGTGGTTGTTCAACCAGTAAGACAGGAACGACCTCAGGAAAAATAACCCGCGACGGATCATTCTGATTAAGTTCTCTCTTCAGAGGAGTTTTTATGCTTATCCCACCATCGTGATGGGGCATGGAAGCGGCGGAAAAATGATGAGCGATCTCATCCGGCATATGTTTTTGCCGATCTCGGATAACCCAAGGCTGTCCCAATTGGGGGATTCGGCCGTGCTGGATTTGGCTGGAAATGGGCATCCGGCAGGGCGTTTGGCTTTCAGCACCGATTCCTTTGTCGTCAGTCCCCTGGTCTTCCCCGGTGGTGATATTGGGAAATTGGCTGTGCATGGCACGGTCAACGATCTTGCCATGTCGGGAGCCAAACCCCTCTACCTGAGTGCAGGGTTTATTTTAGAAGAAGGGCTACCGATGGACCTGCTTGGGCAGATTACAACTTCGTTTGCCGAGGCTTGCAAGCAAGCTAAAGTGGAGTTGGTCACCGGCGATACGAAGGTGGTCAATAAAGGGCATGGAGATGGCGTCTATATCAATACGACCGGGATTGGGCTGATCCCAGATGATGTCGATATCCGGCCGGACCGGGCTGAACCGGGCGATGTCATCCTGGTCAGTGGAACGGTGGGCGACCATGGGATGGCGATTATGTCTGTGCGAGAAGGGCTTGAATTTGAAAGCGAAATTCAATCCGATTCGGCCAACCTGTATGAGCTGGTGTCCATCATGCTGAACGAGACTCACGACATCCACTGCATGAGAGATGCCACGCGTGGTGGGTTGGCGGCAGCCCTGAACGAATTGGCAGGTTCGTCTAAAGTGGGGATGGAATTTGAAGAAGGTCTTGTCCCGGTTAATCCTTCTGTGGCGGCCGCCTGTGAGATGCTGGGGATAGATCCGTTTTATGTGGCCAATGAGGGCAAACTTGTTGCGATCCTCCCTGAGGCAGCCGCAAATGCCGTGCTGGAAAAAGTCAGAGCCCATCCACTTGGGGCGCAGGCTGCGGTGATTGGGCGAATCGTCCAGGAGCACCCGGGTTTGGTGGTGGCAAAGACTGGCCTTGGTGCAAGGCGGGTGGTGGATCTGCCAACAGGAGAGATTCTCCCAAGGATATGCTGAGGCTTTGTGAAAATTTGGACAAAGCTTGCTTTTTTTGTTTAATTCCTATAAAATAATTAAGTAATTCCCATAGTATTTGCCAAATGAAGTATATGAAAATTTTCATATGTTAATTCTTGGAAATGCTTTTTCGGGTTTTGGAAAGGGAGCTCACTATGGATGAACAAACTATAGGACAAGCTGTGAGAGAACGAGGAATTGATCGACGGGGATTCCTCAAATTTTGTTCTATCATGGCGGGGACTTTGGCGCTTCCGAGCGGCCAAATCAAGCACATTGTCAGGGCCTTAGAAACGAACGCTCGCGTACCGTTAATTTGGCTAGAATTTCAGGACTGTGCCGGCTGCACCGAAGCGCTTTTACGTTCTTCTCGGCCAACTGTGGCTGAACTTATCCTCAATATTCTCTCAGTAGATTATCACGAGACAATTATGGCTGCTTCTGGCTTTTTAGCAGAGGAGGCTAAAAAGCAAACCATCGATGCCGGTGGTTATTTGCTGGTCGTAGAAGGTTCGATCCCGAAGGGTGAAGACGGAATCTACTGCTGCATTGGGGGGAGAACAGCAGAAGATATCCTGCAGGAAGCCGCGGCAAATGCCCTGGCTGTGGTTGCAGTTGGAAACTGCGCTACTTTTGGCGGTATTCCAAAAGCCAATCCTAACCCAACCGGGGCAGTTTCGGTGACGGAGATGTTGAAGGATTTGGGGATCGACAAGGCAGTGGTCAATCTGTCTGGCTGTCCCTACAATCCCGTCAACCTGACCGCCACAGTGGTTCATTTCCTCACGTTTGGTGAACTGCCCGCCATGGACGACAAAAACCGGCCGTTGTTTGCCTACGGGGCACGCATCCACGATAACTGTGAACGGCGCGGACATTTTGACGCTGGCGAATTTGTCAAAGCTTGGGGAGATGAGGGGCACAAAAAAGGCTGGTGCCTGTATGACATGGGCTGCAAAGGCCCGGTGACGTATCACAACTGCCCTGCGGTTCGCTACAATGATGGGACCAGCTGGCCGGTTAAAGCCGGGCATGGCTGCATCGGTTGTTCC
>JARROY010000363.1:0-3879 GCA_037383445.1 Anaerolineales bacterium
TGATGTCTGCATTTGAATCCCGCTTTCCATATAAGTCATCGTTCCAGCTTCTGCCCGAATTCCTTCATTTGGATCAAGGGTCACCTCAACGAGTTGAAGATCATCACCAAAAATTTGAAAATCGATTACATCTGCCATTGTTTTCCTCCAGTTTTGTTGTTTGTTTTGTATCTATTGTATCTTGAATTTATTGTAATGATTATATAGTCTTTCTATCAGTTCATAAATGCGTGTAGATCGCTCTAAAATTTAAAGAATTCAAAACAACAAATACCTAAAGTACTAACATAAGAGAGCGCATGTATGTCTATTAATTCAACTCTCATAACTAAGCTGTTACCTAGGTTGGCAAAAATCCTAACCTAGCGTAAACTATTAGGGTATGCAAGTTAACGAATCTCTTAAAAAATTACATGATCCCTGGATTGAAAGGGTGGTTAATAAATTAGGCCGGAGCGAATTGGGGCGGGATTATCTGGTCGAGGAGCTTGAAAGGTTTTTTGAGCTTCTATTGCAGGCTGTAGAGAGTGATGATCCGGGCTGGTTAAATCCCATATTGATAGATTGGGCTGCTTCTAGAACCGAAACTGATATAAAAAAAGATGAAATTACATTATCTCCCGTTTTGTTTATCATTATCGATGAATTGATCGAAACCGCCAAACATCTTTTTTCAATGGATGATACAGTTGAATTAGTCTCGAAATTAATGCCAATTTTGTATTACTCTTATGAGCAAATTGCCAAACACGAATCTCTTGTCCGGATAAGCTATTATTCAGCCAAACTGGAACAAGTAACTGCTGACCTTTCATTATTAGATCGGACCAAATCAGATTTCATTTCTGTGGCAGCGCATGAGCTTAAGACTCCGCTAACATTAATCGAAGGTTATTCATCTATGCTGAAAGACTTGGTGGAGCCATTTCCTAAGAAGGAAGAAATTTCAATTTTACTTGGAGGGATAAAAAAAGGTATAGACCGGCTTGGAGAAATGATTAAAGATATGATTGATGTATCTTTAATCGATAATAATATGCTATCTCTAAAGTTCCAACCTACTTGGTTAAATCAATTGCTCACAGGTTTAGAGTTTGAATTTAAAAATATTTTGGAAGAGCGTAATATAAAATTGGATATTAAATCTTTTTCGGGTTCTAAAGAAATGATGTTTGCGGATACGGAGCGAATTCAACAAGCATTGGTGAATGTATTATCTAATGCGATAAAATACACTCCAAACGGGGGTAAAATTATTGTAGATGGAAGAATTTTACCTGGCTTTGTAGAAGTTCTCGTAAAAGACAATGGGATCGGTATTGCTGAGGAAGATCAAATTCGGATATTTGAAAAATTCAGCGCCCTAGGAGAGGTGTCACTTCATTCCAGCAGCAAATTAAATTATAAGGGAGGAGGTCCTGGATTGGGCTTACCCATCGCGAAAGGCATTTTGGAAGCTCACGGTGGATCTATTTGGGTTGAATCTGAAGGTTACAATGAAGAAACATTGCCTGGAAGTACCTTTCATCTGTTAATTCCGTTAAGAGAACAACCGCCTGATGAGCAGGTTGCTAAATTATTTTCCGCATCACAAACCAACAAAAATGACATTAATTCTCAAAGTTAATCTTCTATGACAAGAAAAAATGAAACCTTCCCCACAACCCCTCCTCGAGATAGGGCATTGTTAGTAGGTGTTGATATTTATGGTGATGAAAATTTACTACCGGTTGAAGAATCTCTTGCTGAACTTAACCGTTTAGCAGAAACCGCTGGCCTAAATGTAGTTGGGGAAACAAAACAGAATCTCACAAAGCCAAATCCGAAAACCTATATTGGTTCTGGAAAGGTTGAAGAAATTCAAGGACTAATCGAAGAATTCCAGACAGAGATCGTGATTTTCGATAATGAGTTAAATCCTAGGCATCAACGCGAGTTGGAAAATATTTTTACGGATAAGGTTCGCGTTCTTGATCGAACCGCCTTGATATTAGATATCTTTGCTCAACATGCGAATACCCACGAAGGTTCATTGCAGGTAGAATTGGCCCAATACGAATATAGACTTCCACGTTTGACAAGGGCCTGGACCCACTTGGCTCGTCAGGCAGGTGGTGGTGGTGGAAGATCTGGTGGCGGTGGAGTGGGACTGAGAGGACCTGGCGAGAAGCAGTTAGAAGTGGATAGAAGAGAAATCCATCGCAGAGTTGATTTTTTAAAAACTGAGTTAGAAAAAGTTAGAGCGCATCGAGGTAGGCACCGTGCAAGAAGGAAAAAATCTAGAATCCCGGTAATTGCATTGGTCGGGTACACAAATGCAGGGAAATCTACCCTATTAAATCAGCTTTCTGGGGCAGAGGTGTATGCTGCTGATCAGTTATTCGCTACTCTGGATCCAACAACTAGACGCGTTGAGCTTCCAGGAGGAACGGCAGCTTTAATTACCGACACTGTCGGCTTTATTCAAAAATTACCCACGACTTTGGTTGCAGCTTTTCGTGCGACTTTAGAGGAAATAGCAGAGGCGGATTTACTTTTACATGTGGTGGATGTTACCCATCCAAGTGCCAAAGCTCAGGCTGAGTCTGTGTTAAATACTTTGGAGGAAATCGAGGCGGACCACATTCCCGTGTTGACTGTATTGAACAAAATTGATCGATTAAGTGATCCATCATCTGCACGGGAAAACTTGACCCTGGCGGGATATACCGATGCCGTTGCAATATCAGCATTATCTGGGGAAGGAATTAACGATTTGTTACCTGCAATCCATAAAAAGTTGTTTGAGTTGTATGTATCTGTAGAAGTATTATTGCCCTATAGTGAGGGAGGATTGACAGCGTTGTTTCATGAACAAGGACAGGTTGAACAAATAGAGCACACTAGAGATGGTGTGATAATTGCTGGCAGAATTCCCGGCCGTTTATTAGCAACGTTTAAAGAATTTGAAGTCAATGGCCAGGATGATAACCCAGAGGATGTACAAGCTTTCGAACAGCTTGGCTAATAAAAAAGGATTACTACCATTAATTGGTACTGTATTAATTGTTTTAAACTTATTATTTGAAATTTTGTTGCCAAACGCTTATTTCACCCAGATTGACTTATTCTTGCATATTGGATTGGTGATCGCTATTTTGGGTCTGGTATTGGCAAGGGCACTATAGTGTGTTCTTTTGTAAATAGCAATTTTATCCACCTCAATTGTGGAGGATAGATGGGATACCAGATATTGCAGGATACAAAACATGACCTCGAGAAGGTCATAGAGGGTGAGGTTCGGCTAGATTTAGCTACCCGTATTTTATACAGCACGGACGCGTCAATTTACCAAGTCCAACCCCTTGGAGTTATTTTCCCAAAGAAAAAACAAGATCTCGTACCTATCCTGGAATATTGTTCTAAATATAAAATACCAATTTTGCCGCGAGGATCCGGATCCAGTCTTGCTGGTCAAGCGGTAGGCGAAGCGCTTGTAATTGATTTTTCCCGTTATCTAAATAAAGTGGAAGAAATAAATACTGAGGAGAAAACGGCATGGGTTCAGCCGGGATTAGTTCTTTCGACATTTAATCAGATTCTTGGAAAACATCATCTACAATTTGGACCAGATCCAGCATCAGCAGACAGGGCGACTCTGGGTGGAATGTTTGGAAATAACTCAACAGGGGCACATTCTATTTTATATGGTATGTCTGCTGATCATCTTCTTGAGGCAGAAGTTGTGTTGTCAGATGGCTCGCAGGAAAATTTATCATTAATGAGTTTCGAAGATATTAATCAGATAAGTCGAGGAACCAGTTTAAAGGCGCAGATAATTAGAGCGGCGATGGAAATCCGATCTAACTATGAGGATGAAATTCATAACAATTGGCCAAC
>JARROY010000364.1:0-5194 GCA_037383445.1 Anaerolineales bacterium
CCTCATCTAAGTAGTGTGAGATTTTTTGATCATCAGAATTAAATTGAAACAAATACAACAGCAGGGGAAAGTATTTTTCGCTCCGCACCTCCTTGGTCTGAAAAACACAATGATCGAAGATAGGATGAAGCATCACATTTTATTTAACACAATTTTCAGGTTAAAGTCACGTATAGATTTACAAAAAATTTATAAAAAAGCCCCAACTTACCTGAAGTTGAGGCTTCGGTTATAAGCGGGGCAATAAAAAATCTCTATGCCGGCAGCTAAGTGAATTGATTTTTTTAGAAGCTAGATGACTCCATCTTCTCGCAGTCGCTGGATGCGGCCGGCATCGAAACCCAGTACTGAGGAAAGGATTTCATCCGTGTGCTGGCCGAGCAGCGGCGGAGGGTAGCGGACTTCCACCGGGGAGGTGGGAATCTTGAGCGGCGAGGCGACCAGGGGCACGTTCCCGCCGCTGGCGTGGGCGACCTCCAAGAGCATTTCCCGGCTTTGCACCTGGGGGTCTTCAAAGACCTGGGACATGTTGTTGATCGGGGCAGAGGGAATCCCGATCTGCTCGCATAGATCCATCCATTGGCGCGCTGTCCGGGTGGCAAAGAGTTCTCCCAGTGCTTCGACCACCAATTGGCGGTTGTGCACCCGGGCGCGGTTGGTGGCAAATCGTTCGTCTTCCATCCATTCAGTTTTCCCCACCGCTTCGCAGAACTTGTTCCATTGGCGGTCGTTGCCGGCGGCAAAGGCGAAATACTGGTCTTTGGCTTTGAAGGACTGGTAAGGGACGATATTGGGATGCCCGTTGCCGAAACGGCCGGGCAGTTCCCTCGAAACCAGGTAGTTGCTGGCGACATACGACATCATCGCCACCTGGGAGTCGATCAGTGACATATCGATGCGCTGGCCGAGCCCGGTGCGCTCCCTGCCGTATAAGGCGGCCAGGATGGCACTGACGGTGAACATACCGGTAGCCAGATCGGTGATCGCCACGCCAGCCCGGGTGGGTTCCCCATCCTGCGGACCGGTAACGCTCATGAAGCCGCCCATGGCCTGCACCATGAAGTCGTAACCCGGCCGGTCGGCATAAGGTCCGGTATACCCATAGCCGGTGATGGTAGCATAGATCAACCCCGGGCGAATCTGCTGCAAGGTCTCATCATCCAGGCCGAATTTTTCCAGGGTGCCGGTGCGGAAGTTGTCCACCAGGACATCGGCTTTGGCGATCAGGGATTTTAAGATCTCGATGGCCGCCTCAGATTTGAGGTTTAGGGTCAGGCTGCGTTTGTTGCGATTTGCCGAAAGAAAATAGGCCGATTCCCCGCTCTCGGTAAAGGGAGGCCCCCATTGTCGGGTATCGTCTCCCTGGCCAGGCATTTCTATTTTGATCACTTCTGCACCGAGGTCTCCGAGCATCTGGGTGCAGTAGGGGCCTGCCAGGATGCGGGTCAGGTCCACGACCACGACATCTTTAAGCAGCGGTTCCGTCTGTGTTTGAGTCATCTTGTGATTGTCCTCACTGGTTAGATTTTTAATTCGTTAACTGGAAAGATCAGGCTTTCTTCATTTTGGCCAGGATCGCCATCAGGTCTTCTTTTCCTCCAGCTGGCGGCCGCCAATCGACCTGAACAGCTTCGTAGCCCTGCGATTTGATGCTGTCGTAAAATGATTCCAGCCCGACGTTGATGGCGGCAAACTGGTCTCGAAATTGGCTCAGGTCGAGGGGTTTACCTTCAAAGGTATAGGGTGTGCTGAGGCGAGTCACGAGGTAGTCTGCCATGGATGCGATTTCCTGGAAGACCTGTACCCCGGCCTGCTCCAACTGGGCGATCTGGGAACCCATGTCCTGGGGGTCTTCCGAAGTGCCGATCACCAGGGCGGCAAATTCGACCGGGTGTTCTGCCTTGATCGCCTTGATGGCGGGCACCAATTCGCTGGCTGGGTCGGGATGGGCGCCTTCACCCAAGACGACATCCAGCAGGATGATGCCGGTTTCCGGGTCGCGGGCTTCCTGCCACATGCGCCGGATGCGCAGGTCGTTGTCCATCATGGGGTGCAGCCGCCCCTGGGTAAACTCGTCTTCGCCCAGGTCCAGGATGACATGTCCCTGGCTGTGCATGCTGTCAGGCAACTTTTGATCGGGAGTGATGGGAATATTCGAATACATGGGGGAAAGGAATGCATGCAGGGATTGGAGTGTTTCATATGCCAGGGTACCGCCGGAGAACAGCCCGCGCAGATATCCCTTGAGCGGTGCCGCCGGCTGGGAGGTTTTTTGCCCGAGCAGCGAAACGGCGATCTTGGCAGCGCCCTGCAGACTGGAAGCAAAATGGATGTTGCCGACCTGCTCGATGGAAACCGGATAGCCGATGAAATTAACCACGACATGTTTGCCGGTGGAACTGGCTGCGCCGAGAAGTTTGCTGGCGACGGATGGGCTGGGAGGCTTGGAGACCAACACAATTATCTCGGTTTCGGTATCCCTCCCGAGCAGTTCTAAGCCCTGCAAGGCGGTGATGCCGCCGACATCAGCTTTCAGGTCTCTGCCGCCCGTCCCGATGGCCTGGGAAACCCCGCCGCCCAGATTGTGCACGGCACTGGTGATGGCCTGCAAACCGGTGCCGGAGGCCCCGACAAGGCCGATCTTGCCGCGGTTGACATGGTTGGCAAAGCCCAGCCCGACTCCATTGATGATGGCTGTGCCGCAATCAGGGCCCATGACCATCAGTCCCAACTGGCTGGCTTTTTGTTTAAGCTTGACCTCGTCTTGTATTGAGACATTGTCGCTGTACAGGAAGACATGCTTGCCGAGATCAAGTGCTTCGCCTGCTACGCCGGCGGCATAACGCCCGGGCACAGACACCAGCAGCCAATCTGCTTCGGGCAAGTTTTTGGCTGCCGAATCTAAGCTGCGCGGCCGGAAATCGGCTGTGGAGGTTGTTCTGCGAGATTTTAGTAATTCGTCCAGCCAATGGCAGCAAGTGCTTGCTCTTCGGTGGCGGACTTGACGACAATCAGCAGGTCATCAGGTTTGGCCTCGATCCCTTCTAATGAAAAACCGGCGGCTGTGAGCACATCCCGGTTAGCCTGGGTAGCCATGACCACTCCGGCATCTTCGACTTCGTCCAGCTGAACCAGCGAGCGCTGCAGCTGCATCAGCACCACCGAATCGTAATATGCGCCTTGCCTGATCTCATGTCTAGTAACTGTCATGGTTGTGAGCCTCCAGATTAATTGTATTTGCCAAATCGCTGCTGGAATTCCTGCCCCCAGAGCAGCAGTTTTTCGTCCTGCCATCCTCCGGCGACCAGCTGGGTGCCTAAAGGCAGGTTGCCCCCTGCCGTTCCCGTGGGGATGGTCAGGGTGGGTAAACCGGCATTGGTCCAAGGCAGATTCATAACCGGATTGCCGGTGCTCTCCAGACCCTTGGGTGCCGGGCCTGGGGCCGAAGGAGTTACCCACAGGTCAATGTGATGGGCTTGCATGGCTTGGGTCACTTTTGTCCGCAGTTCCTCATGGAAAGCGAAAGCCTTTTGGACCTCATCAGCCGAATAGGTACTGCCTAACCGGATCAGTTCAGCAGTTTTAGGGTGGTATAGGTGCTCGTATTTTTCGAACCACGGGCGGTGAAATTGATAGGCGTCTGAGGCCATCAAGATTGTGTGTTGAGTTCTGATTTCTTCAAAATTCTGGAACAGATCAACACGCTTGACGACAAAGCCCTGCGCCTGGATGTTCCGGCAAACCTCTTCGTAATGGGCAGTTCCTTCTGGTTCCGCCTGTTCTAGGTACGGCCCGGCGGGGATTCCGAAAACCGGCTGCTCGGTGATTACCAGTTCCTCGCGCCAGCCATCTGCCAGGAAAGACGCCGCCAGGGCTAGATCTGCGGCTGTTTTGGCAAACAGCCCGACATGGTCGAGAGAAACAGAGAGCGGGATGACACCGGATTTATCGATGCGATCGTAACTCGGTTTGTACCCTGCTGCTCCGCAGAAGGCGGCGGGCCGGTTTACCGAGCCTATCGTTTGGGTGCCGAAAGCTAAGGGGCACAACCCGCCGCCGACTGCGGCGGCCGACCCGCTGCTGGAACCACCGGGGGTATGGGCTGGGTTGTGAGGGTTTCGGGTGGGGCCGGGGGCAAAATAGGCAAACTCGGTGGTGACCGTTTTCCCTAGAATTAATGCCCCGGCTTGACGCAGCTTGGTAACACTGGAGGCTTCTTCCCCGCCAAGGACGGACGCTGGCAGTTTGCTGCCTGCGGTAGTTGAAAATCCATCGACATGAAAAATATCCTTGACCCCCAACAGCACCCCGAACAAGGCCGGGCGTTCTGCGGGCGAAGGATATTTCTCTAACAGTTGTTTGGCTTCTTTACGCAGCCGTTTGAAGCGGTTTTCTTCGGGTATAAAGGCTAGAACATCGGGTTCTCTTTTTCGAAAATAGGCTTCTGCCTGATCCAGATAATCTTCTAAGGGCCAATCTCCAGTGCGTAGTTTTTGCGCAGTTTGGATCACCGTTAGCTGGTTATATTCGTCCATTGAGCAGCTCCATCTAGTTTTATGGACACATTATACTCAATGTTGGTGGTCCGCCTCCAGCTTTATTGAAAGTTTTGCTTAATTGATTTACGTACGGGTGAGACGTTCGATTGCTTTTTCGGCATATGCCCGGACAACCTGGAAGGTATCTTGCTTGGCTACTTTCTGCAGGGTGGGAATGGCTGTAGGGTCGCCGATCTTCTGCAGGGCCAGGATCATCTCACAGCGCACCATCCAAAACGGATCGGTGGGGAGGGCTTTCAGCAGGGCTGGTAGGGCGGCCGGGGCTGCTTTGTGTCCCAGTTTCCTGGCTGCACGCTGCCGGTCTCCCCAAGGTGTTTCGGGGGTAAGATCTGCGATTATATTTCGCAGTTCGTGACCCGGGGCTGCCTCGATGACGAGCGGGAATGTTGGGATGGTTTGGATTTCGTCTAAATCTGGATATTGGTTATAATTAATTTGGTACATCTTTTTATCTCCTTTACATCATCTTCAATCCGCTTGACGTGATTGCATCTATACTCTATCCCAAGTACCGTCTAAGATCATCCCCCTTTTAGTAGGTAAAAAGTAGGTTTCTTCGCCTGGTGGCAATTTGCTGTATGAATTTGTCCGCTTGAAAGCGGCACAGAATGATCCCGAATTGGCGGTGGAGTTCT
>JARROY010000365.1:0-2956 GCA_037383445.1 Anaerolineales bacterium
CCAGCATCCTCCGCTCATAGCGATCATTATGCTGCCATAGAACCTGGACCGGATCACGGCGTAAATTCAATTGCGTGGCTAACCGCCGTAACGGGGTTGTGTTCAGCGAGTAAGGAAGGATAGTCCGATAACGATGTTCCAGCTGGTGAGTGAGTTGGGTGATATCGTTTAGCAGCTGGGAAAAACGCTGGTTCTGTTCGGGGAGCTGGTTGATTTGAAGTACCAATCCCTGAGATAGTGGAATCGTGGGGTCAGTCTGGTGTAAGATGTTGAGGATGCGGGCCATTCTCCGCACATTTTCCTTCACAACAATGCCAATTAGCCGATGTCCCTGGCCCGAAGGCCGGTTACTGCCGTCCCAATCGCTCCAAAATGACAGCATCGCGGGAAGCGAACTATCCGTAAATAATTCAGCATAGTCCTCGCCCGCAGCTAACGCGCCAAGGTCCAGCATAATTTCTTGAGACTCATCCTGTGCGGTGATGCTCACATTTAGGCCAAGATATTCTTTGATTAATTCGCGAGCTGCCTTCTCAATATCTGCGTGATTGACTGATTTCTTTTTAATCAGCGCTAGTACAATTTCATCAAGTGTTATTTCCACTTGCAGCGAATAAACCTGGGTAGGATGAACGGTACGGTCGTAGGATCTTAACTTAAACCTCTCCTGGCGCCGCAGGAGGGAATCCTTTGTAAATTCTTGATCGATTCTTTCTGAAAGCCAGTCCCCGCTCAAAGCAAGAGCTTTGCCCATCAAATCGTCGTTGATGCGCGCTCGATCGAGAAGGCGGGTTTTAAACACTTCTAGCCGCTCTGGAAGATAATCCCCCAGAAATTCCCGATGCAGACGGTAGCCATCCATTTGTGGGGGAACCAGCTTGTCAAAGGATTGCCTGGGCTTACAAAGCTGGGCAATTTGCATGGAAATCTCATCCCACGCCCGAGTCAGACTGGCATCTCGGGTGTTTTTGTTGATCGGATCACGGACCAACAATTTTCTTCGGTTATAGCGAGCATCCTCTTCAGCAATCAGTCGGTTCAAGTCAATCAGCAAGCGGCGGGTTTTCCCTTGGAGAATTTCAGCATGGTCCTTACCACCCAAGGTCAGGCGAAAGGTTTTTCGCCCGGTTTCGAACCCCTTTTCTGTCCGTGCAAAAGTAGATAGAGGCAGCATGCCGATTCCCTGGCGAGCGAGAGATGACGCCAACCAGTCAAGAGAAAGCCCGGAGGGCAAACGGTTAATTTGCAATAATGGGTATATGCTTCCCTTCGGCGGAATGATTGTCAGCTCGAATGGATTACGGTCTGCCGGAAGGTTTTCCACTGCCATCAGCAAAGCCTGTATCCTTTCATAGAAGAGATTATTTCTCAGGTGCCAATAGCTCCTAACCGATTGCCGAGACCCCCGGTAGAACAGATAGCTGATAAAGATAGCAGCCAAGTTGGGTTGAATGAGGGAATTAATCTCCTGGAATTGCTGCCACAATTGCGGCTCCCGAATTTCGATAACTGCAAGTCTGGCGCCTGCAAAGCTATCTGTTTTAGAGAGGGAGTGAACCGTAATCAGCCGATCCACCTGAGATGCATACAAAGTACCACCCCGAATTAATTCCTCAGCAATTTGACTGGCGGTTTTAATTTCCAGTAGAGCATCTACGGGAGAGAGGTTCTGGTAAGCCAGATCATCGATGATATAAATATTATTTTGCAGGCAATAAGTAACCAGTTTTCGGATCGCATCTTCATTGAATATCTGGCCCGTGGCATTATGGGGATTGCTTATTACAAGCGCTCCTCGCTTTTTCCATGTAGCATCACGCCTGTCGAGCTCATTTAATTTTTCGATAAATGCCTCAACGTCCAGCTCTAATGAGGATGTCAGCGGTACGACATGTGTTTCTTTAAAGCAATGCTCGTAGGACCAGCTTAAATCCGGGATAACTACTTCGTTTAGCCCACAGTGAAAACCCAATATACCGAGCGCCGTGCGAGACGAACCGCTCACCACCAGGCAGCTTTCAGGTTGGTACTGTGGTTGATGTTTTACAAAATTGCTCAAAAAGCTGCGCTGAAGTGCCCGGTACCAGACCTGGTTATCGAGGTTTTTGATCAACTGGTCGAGAAGATCTTTTGCATCTATCGAAGCAAACTCATCAAAAAGGGCATTTTTCCATGTACTCTCAATTTGTTGGTCAAATTTGCTCGCTTTGTTTTCGAAAGCTGTCAAAGCTCGGTTCAATATCTGGGTGTGATCCTCAAGGACACGATCAAGGATATTTTCTACCCTGCCGGCAATTTGTGGAAGCGCGGTTTCAGCGGAAATCCCAAACCCCAAACCATAAAATGAAGGTTTTTCTTCGGGGATTTCGGGGAGAGAGTCTACATGAAGATCGGGGAGCCTGTTGTCCAATATAAATGTCAGGAGTTCAATTTCTGAAGCAGAAGGGGTTCCTTTGAGGTTGAAATGTACGCTCTCGATAACGCTTAAAAAATCCGAGTTACCAGCGATAAACACGGTGGAGAGTGCGTCCAATCGAGGATGGAATATTCCTGGCGTTAATAACCGAATCACGCGCTGGACAAGTTTCGCCTCCCGAGAGAGAGATAGATGGTTTGGCGAGTTGTTAGCTTCAATGAAGAACAACGGCTTGTCAACACTCAGGAGGCGAAGCGTATGCCGTGTCTCTTCCTCCAATTGGTCTCCTACCAGCACAAAAGTGGGTACTTCTGGCTGCTGGATTAAGAATTGTTCAATTTGATCGCACACAACCTTCTCATCCGAAGCAAGGTCTTCAAAATGCAAATTTGGAATTTCCTTGACCGGCTTTAAAAGCTCACATTTGTAGTTGAGGATGCGAGCAGGTGCTCTCTCTAGGTAGGATGATATTACAAAGAGCAAAACCCTTAATATTTCAGCGATTCCGCCAGAAGCGAGGATAATTTCCCGTTTGGCAGT
>JARROY010000366.1:0-6460 GCA_037383445.1 Anaerolineales bacterium
CTGTTTTACTATTCTTGCGAGTTGATCGTGTCTTCAAGGAGCGATCCAGCCCGCATGATGGCGGTATATTTTTCGGGACTACGGAAACTACCGTGCTTGACAGAATTGAAGATGACCAGATTGGTATGGGGGTTGGATTTGGCGTAAAACATGGCGATATCGGCATCCCGGATGATCTCTGCTGGATAGTGATAAGATGAGTCGCAGTACACCATCCCGATGTTGGCTGTCATCTCAAAGTCAAAGGCATCTAGAATGCGTGCGGTAAGTCTATTATGGATCCGTTCGGCGATTTGGTTCAGGATTTCCTTGGTAGGAAGGTCTTCCACCTGGATAAAGAACTGACCTGAACCAAAATGGGAGATTGTATCGTACGGCCGGACGACAGTCCGCAGCAAATCTGCTGTTTCAACCAGGATTTGATCGGCAAATTGTTTGCCTTGTTGTTCTACTAAGCGAAAGTTGTCGCAATCAAGGTAAAGGACGCCGAAAACACCACCGGCTAATTGACCAGTGAGCTCGATTGAGTATTCCAAGCGGTTGATATAAAACGAATGATTATACAGTTTGGTGGGTTCATCGTATGGTGAATTTTTCAATTGAGCGGTGTCTACCGAAGATAACCTTCTGATTAATCTGAAAAGCACGTCTATGCTCACGGGTTTGTACAGGACAAAATCTGGTTCAGAGGGCAAATCGATGACCAAATTGGCAAAACCGGTGATCACAATCACCGATATGTGCTTTAAGCGGTCATCTTTGCGAATTTTTTGAAAGATTTCGGAACCTGAAACTCCTGTCAGGTTTAGGTCTAACAGGATAATATCGGGTATTGTAAAATCCAGCCGTTCAAGGGCTTTTTCCCCACGTAGAACTATCTCGGTGATAAAGCCTGCCAGGTCCAATACGTGCCGAAACAAGGCAACAGTATCTCGATCGTCTTCGATAATCATCGCATACGGCCTAGTCATTTGGCTTTAATTGCTCCTTCGACCGAGAAAGATGCTCTAATGTTGTGTCGTGTCTTCCCCATGGTTGAATAAAGGTTTATAAAAATAAGACCTCCTAATATTATAGCAATTTTTATGCCACAAGAACCCTCAGGATGGTGGGAATATACCTGGCTGGTTTTTATTACACACTAGAAGATCAAGATTTTCGTAATCGACTAAAAATTCGGCTGGAAAGGGGTAGGAATTGTTTTAAAAACTACTCCTCTTCCAGGCGGCGCACCAGATCCAGGCACATATTAACCGCCCAACCGGCCGCCATTTTTGGCGGTCCGCCGTAAGAGCGTGTTATGGTGCGCTCTTTGACCGGAGAGAGGATCACCAGTCGCAGGTCCTGCTTTTCTTCACCGCGATGCAGGGCGATCCCGATGCACAGGTCGGCTTGGCGGGATTGGCGGAAATTGCGACAAGCCGCCATTAATTGAGCCTGGTTAGGATGCTCGGCCAGCACTTCCCCGCCGAGAAAGGCGGGCTGCCCGGTCTTGGCAAAGCGTTGAGTCAGTCGGCCGCCTAAGCCGGATTCGACCACCGCCAGATTCCAGCCGAGCTCCTCTAAATGCGCTAAAGCAATTTCTTCCAGAGTTTCCTCATCGGCTCCATAAATCCATTCCCCTAAGCGCTGGCGCAGTTCGGCTTCAATTGGCTGGATCAACTGACTGGCTTCGGGTTCGCTCTCAGCTTTGGCTGTGATACGGATATCTACAGAACCGGCATGGGCGGAGAGTCCCACCGTCGGGTTGGAAAGCGTCTCGAGGTCGGCGATCTGCTGGTCGATGGCTGATTCACCAGCCCCTGCCGTGCGAAGGATACGGGCTTTGATCACACCCTGCAGGCCGAAGCGCTTTCTCAAATAGGGGATGACAGCATGCTCCATCAAATGTTCCATCTCACGCGGGACACCCGGCAGGGCGATGTAAGCATTCTTTTCTGTCTCCAGGATAAAGGCAGGGGCAGTGCCAACAGGGTTTTCAATCGCAATAGCCCCCTGGGGGACATATGCCTGGCGTTTATTGTTCTCGGTGGGGGTACGCCCGAAGCGGGCAAAGCGGTCCTGCACCTGCTGCCAGAGTTCGGGGCGGAACTCGGTCTGGACGCCAAATGCCAATGCTGCCGCCTCTCGGGTGGGGTCATCAACAGTCGGACCAAGGCCACCGGTGGAGATGATGATCTCAGAGCGCTGCATGCCCTGACGGATAGCCTCAGCAATCCGTTCTGAATTATCACCTACAGTGGAAAGCCAATAGATATCAATCCCGTGGTCGCGCAGTTTTCTTGCGATGAAGCGGGAGTTTGTATCCACGATCTCGCCGAGTAAGATTTCGGTACCAATTGTGAGAATCTCTGCCTTTGCCATGGAGGATTGATTATTCCTTTACTATTTATTGTCACACGGATAAAGGGGATAAAAAGGATTTGCTTTTTATCCTTCCACGATATTTTACCGCACAAGGCCAGAGTGTAAGGTGGGCAAAAAAACTAGACCAACAAATCCTCGACCTCAAAATAGATCATGACCGGGTTAATTTTAGACATGGCTTCTTTTTGAGATTGCGCTTCTGGTGACTGAGTCCAGGCCATCATATTTTCAAGTGAATCGAAGGAAAATTTGATCACCTTTGAATAAGGAGGCGGTCCTTGGGGGCTCATAATGTGTCCGCTGCTGACCTGAATTGAAAGCACCCCGGGTGTTTTCTTTAGGGATGATTTCAGCATGTCCAGTACTGTCTCATATGCTTCAGGATCAAGCGGCGCTGGAATCAGTGTGATTGCTTGGATCATTTGTGTCTCCTTGTCTGATTAGGTCTAAAAACATGAGATTTTATAGTTTCGTGGATGATTTTACCCTATAATCAGATAAATATTGTCGAAATTTTAATCTCAGAGACATTGATGAGTTTTGGGGTCTGCTTTGTATGCTGTGGGAGCAGGTGAAAACAAAGAAAGAAATAGTACATAGGAAAGAGGCTTGCAGGCCAGGCTTGTGAGCGCGTGTTCTTATGTTGGAGGTTTTTGTGGTAGAGAAAAACAATGTATCGTATGAAGCAAAAGATATCCAGGTGCTGGAAGGGCTAGAAGCCGTCCGCCGCCGGCCGGGCATGTATGTTGGCGGCACGGATGTTAAAGCGCTCCATCACCTGATTTATGAGGTTGTGGATAACTCCATCGATGAGGCTTTAGCTGGAGCCAGCGATGAGATTGATGTCACCATTCACCAGGACGAAAGCGTTACCGTGGTAGATAATGGGCGCGGTATCCCTGTTGCGGAACATCCCACGGAGAAGCGTTCTGCTTTGGAACTTGTCATGACCACATTGCATGCAGGCGGAAAGTTTGACGGCGGGGGGTATAAGGTTTCCGGCGGGTTGCATGGTGTCGGCGTTTCTGCCGTGAATGCCCTCTCGGAATGGTGCGAAGTGGAGGTCAATCGTGAAGGCAAATTCCATTTCCAGCGGTACGAACGCGGCCGTCCTAAAGCTCCAGTAAAAAGCCATGGCAAGGTGAAGCCAAAGGAAACTGGCACAAAAACGACCTTTAAGTTTGACCGAGAGATTTTTAAAGGAGACTTTTCTTATCGCTTTGAAACACTGGTGCAGCGCTTCCGTGAAATGGCATTCGTTACACGTGGAGTAAAGATCAAGCTGATCGACGAGCGTGATGACCGCGAGATGAGCTTTTATTTTGAAGGTGGGATCACCTCGTTTGTGCGCTACCTAAACCGCAACCGGGAACCGCTCCATCCAGTTGTCCATATTGAAAAAGAAGTTGAAGATGGTTTGGTGATTGATGCGGCAATCCAGTACACCGAGGCGTATGCCGAGTCGGTATATGCATTCGCTAATACGATCAACACGATTGATGGCGGTACCCACCTGACCGGTTTGCGTTCCGCCATTACCCGAACGATCAACGATTATGCGCGTAAAAATAACCTGCTGAAAGACAGTGACTCAAATTTCAGGGGTGATGACACCTGGGAAGGTTTGACGGCGATTGTTTCGATTAAAGTTCCTGACCCGCAGTTCGAAAGTCAGACCAAGGTGAAACTCATGAACCCCGAAGTTCAGACGGCCACCCAGCAGGTGGTCTCCGAGGCTTTCAGCAATTTCTTGGAACAAAATTCTACAGCCGCCCGGGCAATTATCAAAAAATGCCTAACCTCTGCCAGAGCGCGAGATGCAGCCCGCAAGGCGCGCGATCTGGTGATCCGTAAATCGGCGTTGGAGAGCCTGACCTTGCCTGGAAAACTGGCGGACTGCTCTTCAAAAGACTCTGCCAATTCTGAACTTTATATCGTTGAGGGTGACTCGGCGGGAGGATCCGCCAAGCAAGGTCGAGACCGCCATTTCCAAGCGATCTTGCCATTGCGCGGGAAAATCTTGAACACCGAACGCGCCCGTTAGGACAAGATACTCTCTAACAACGAGATCAAAGCACTCATCTCAGCATTGGGCACTGGGATTGGGGAAGGTTTCAACCTGGAAGGACTGATTTGTATATTGCTCAGCCGCCTTTATACAGCATTACCTACCGCAAAAAGCTGCAGTATGCCTATACTGAGGCTGAGAAAGAGCGCATCCTGAAAGAGATGGGCGTGGAAGAAGGTAAGGCAAATGTGCAGCGTTATAAGGGCTTGGGTGAAATGAACCCCTCCCAACTCTGGGAGACGACCATGGACCCGGAAAACCGGGTGCTGCTTCTGGTGACGATAGAGGATGCTGCTGAAGCCGACCGCACTTTTGATATGCTGATGGGGGCTTCGGTGCCGCCGCGGCGCCGCTTCATCCAGACGCATGCCTCTGAGGTGCGCAACCTGGACGTATAAATTGATCTTGCGTATTTTTAAAATTGGCAGGCTGGGAAATTTCCCAGCCTGTTTTTATTTCGCGAGACCGGTGCTATTTGGATTGGCAACATTTAGCTGGGATAT
Organism: Anaerolineales bacterium; assembly: GCA_037383445.1. Taxonomy (GTDB): domain Bacteria; phylum Chloroflexota; class Anaerolineae; order Anaerolineales; family UBA11579; genus UBA11579. The sequence goes on from JARROY010000366.1 coordinate 4,939, forward strand.
ACCAGGGGTATTACTTACCAACAAAGAAAAACGTGGCGAGAAAGAGCATATAGAGAAAAGACCCAACCGACCACAACCTGTCAAACCAGCGATTTTTACCCCATTCTGCCAGCAGGATAAACCCGGGGAAAAGTACCAGTACATACCGCGAGGTGGAGATTAACAGCCCTGATTCGAGCACTTTGATCAGATAAGAACCAAGGGTGATCCCCATGAAGATCGCTTCTGGCCACCATTTTCTTTTGGCTGCCCAAATGATCGCCCAACCAAATAAAAACACCACCAATACGTCTGGATAGATGTACACCTGGTTGAAAAAATCTGGTTGTTCCACAAGATACCGGATGCTGTTGAGAATCCCTTCCCAGGGCCAGGCAGTTTGCAGATACCAGAAGTTGAGCACCGCGGTAGATGGGCTGATCTCGTAATAATATTGGGTGAGCCAGAACCATCCAACCAGTGCAATCGGAATCGGGGCCAGCCAGGCAGCTATGGTCCCTTTCTGTTTGCGGGGGGCTTTCAGCCACATCCAGGCATAGGCTGCAAGAAGATAAACACCAATAAAACGAGTAAAGCTTGCCAATAAACCAAAAACCCCGGCCTGCCACCAGACGCCTTTTTTGGCTCCCTGCCAACTGAGCAATAAAAAGACCAGGAACAATGATTCGGTGTACCCTGCGAAGAGAAAGAAAGCTGTCGGAAATAGCAGCAAATACTTGACTGCCCGCTGGGTGGTTGGTTCATCGGTATAGTCCCGGTAGGTTTGCACCAGCAGAATGCAGGCAGCTAAGGTTGAAACCCATGAGATGATCAGAGCAGCGGGTAGGTAGTTCCCGCCAATTATTCTGCCCAAGATACCTATCAGGACCGGGTACAGTGGCGGAAAAGATAATTCTGGTCCACCTGGACGATACCAGTTCTCGGCAATCATCAGGTAGTAAGGTGTATCCCAATGCCGCCAGGGTTCTGTCAGGCGCGCTACCAACCCCACCCCAGTTTCCTGGTTTTGTCTGGCAGTCTGGTATTCGGCCGGAGTCCCGCTGAAGGCGATTGCACCCCAAACCAGCAAGACCACCAGCACCATCAGATAAATCGGCAGCCAGGGGTATTTGCTGAAAATCGAAGGGGTCTTTATTTCCTTTGGGATAGACAATTTGTACCTCAATTTCACTCAGGAAAATCTCACTGATCCCAGTGTATAGTCGCTTATGGGAAAAGTCAATTCGCGAGAGTGGATTATTTTTGGGGCAAAGAACATCGTGAATTAACCTGGGTCAGTGATGGGTTGGCATCCCTACTCAATCCACCTTATATCTGAGATAATACAGCCTATGCTTAAATATTTCCTCCTTGTACTCGTGTCCGCGCTGCTGCTGATTTCCTGCAGTGTGATGGGTGGTAACCGCCAGGCGGCTGATTCTGAAATCTCTAAAACAGCAAGTAATACCCCAACTCAGCCAACGTCCACCCAAACGAATACCGCAACGATCACAGCAACTGCGAGCCCAACAGTTACTCCAAC
>JARROY010000367.1:0-2932 GCA_037383445.1 Anaerolineales bacterium
CTCCGATCAGCACAGGGCGAGGAGAAGCAAAGAAGAGCACGTCGAAAAAAGGATGAAAATAATTATGAAAAATGCAATTGTTGTCAATCAAGTTTATAAGAAATTCGGGAGAACAAATCCGACCGCGTTTTGGAAGAAATGGTTCAAGACCAACGGCAAAAATGGGGCCAACGGAAACGGGTCCCAAGAACCCACCGATCGAAACTCCGGACCCGTTGTAGCGCTTGACCAGGTTTCATTCAATGTCAAGCAAGGTGAGATTTTCGGTGTCCTCGGACCGAACGGTTCCGGCAAATCGACCCTCATCCGCCTAATGGCCACCCTGCTCCTGCCGGATGATGGCAGTATCAACGTGATGGGCGTGGACCCCGTTGAAGATCCAATCAAGGTCCAGCGGATGATCAACCGGGTATCCGTAGAGGCGAGTTTCTTCAAGAAACTCTCCCCAATGGAAAACCTGATTTACGGAGCCCGTTTATACGGGATGAGCGGCAAGGAAATCCGCAAGCAAGTCGTAGAGATCCTCACCCGCCTGGGGCTGGAAAAACGCAATATCTTCAGCCCGATGGAAGAGATGTCTCGTGGGATGCAGCAGAAAGTGGCGATTGCCAGAGCACTGCTCTCTCGGCCCAAAATCCTGCTGCTCGACGAACCCACCACCGGTTTAGACCCGGTTTCCAAGCGAGAGGTTCAGGCAGTGGTGCAGGAGCTGAAGGAAAAGGACGGCACAACCATCCTGCTGACCACCCACGATATGAACGAAGCCGAGATCCTCTGCGATCGAGTGGCGATCGTCCATAAGGGTAAGCTCATCGCCCTCGACACTCCCGAAGCCCTTAAGCAGCTTGCGCCCCGCACCAACGGGCAGCTCCCCAGCCTGGAAGATGTCTTCATCCACCTGACGGGAGATAAGCTGAAAGAGGAAGAAAAAGAAGACCTAGAGGCAGCCCAAGCGGTTGCACGAGCTCTGGCCGAAGCCTTCAGCAATGAGAAAGAGACCGAAGAAGCCCAGCCAGTGGCAGAGCTGAATTAGAAGAAGGAGGTTGAATTATGTCGACTGCAATACTAAATTTACAGGCAACCTATGCGTTCATGGAGCGGAATGTCAACCTGGTTAAACGCTATTGGGCCTGGGAACTTGTCTGGATGACCTACTCAATCGCCAACAGCCTGTCCGTCAGCTTTATTGGGCTGGGCATGGAGGCGCTGAGTGGAGAACAAGCCAACGTGAATGGCCGCTACCTGGTGCTTTACTTGGTGATCGGCACACTCGTCTGGCGTTACCTGACAACCGTGTTCTACTGGATTACGGAAGTGATCTCAATAGAACGCTGGGAAGGGACGATTGAATACACCCTAATGGCTCCGGTCCGACGGATCGTTCACATGGCCGGGCAAACCATTTTTGCGGTGGTTTATGGACTGTTCTTCACCGGGGTGATCCTGGCAGTGACCGTGATGATCTTTGAACTGGATCTCACCCAAGCGAACCTGGTAGGCGGCCTAGCCATGCTGATTGCGGGAAGTTTCTCTTTCATCGGGATCAGCATCATGGTCTCCACCCTGCCCCTGCTCTTTCCGGAGCGCGGCGCCCAGATGACGCATATCGTGATCGCTATCTTGTTGTTAGTTTCCGGGGTGTACTACCCGATCGAGGTGCTGCCCACCGTGCTGCAGAAGCTTGGTGTGGTCAGCCCGGCCACTTACGTATTGACCGGAGTGCGAGAGGCTCTGCTGGAAGGCCAGCCGACCACCGAACTTTGGCAGTACATTTGGCCGGTACTCATCATGGGCCTGGTACTGATCCCCGCAGGCTTATGGGTTTTCAACCTTGCCGAACGCTATGCAAAGCGGACAGGCAAACTGGCAAGAAACGGATAGATACAGACTCCTCTATCCACACCGGTTCGCCAACCGGCAAGGTTGCCTCCCCGTTCGAATCCATCTTCGCTGCTTTGATGCTTGCATCCACGCAGCCCGAGAGAGGAGGCACCAAAATGTTTGGCAAAATCGCTAAACTGTTAAAAATCGCCCAGAATAATGAAGGGCACGCACATTACCAACCAAATCCTCCGGTGAACGCCTCCCAAAACGAGGCCAACCTGGAATGGAAGTCCATGAATATCACTCGATTGGACACCACCAATGCTCACCTTCGCAGCATTGAAGCCAATATGGCAGCGAAGACCCGAGCCGAGTTCGCCGCAGTAACCAAGGCTTTGAACGCCTCACAGCATGTGGATCGTTCAGAGAAGGATTTGATCAAGAATTAATCAGTCAAGATGGCGGAGGGCACAAAGCCCTCCGCCACACAACTAGACCACGGAAAACAAGACAATGAAAACAAAGACAAACGAAATACAAATTGTTGATACCCCCCAGATTCCCGGCCTGACCTTCCGGGCTTTTAGAGACGAAGAAGACTATCCGGAAATGTTTGAGATTTTTAAAGCCACCATGGATGCTGATGGAATCGAGGTTGGCTATACACTTGAAGAAATGATCATCGATTACCAGCATCTCGAACGCTGCGATCCTTACACCGATATGCTGTTTGCGGAAATTAATGGCGAGCCAATTGCTTTCGGCCGCTGCTGGTGGGATTCTGAACCGAATGGTATTCATCGCTACCGCTTCTTCGTAAACATCCTGCCGGAATACCGCGAGACTGGGATTTGGGAAGTTATGGCAGATACCCTCATCCAACGCTTAAAAGAAATCTCGGCTGACCATCCGAAGTACGTCACCAAATACCTGCAGGGATGGGCACGAGATAAACAAAAATGGCAGCAGGGTATGCTGGAAGCGCTAGGGCTAAAAGTCATTCGCTACGGTTTTGAAATGGTGCGCCCTTGCAGCCAGCCGATGGATGTGCATCCTCTGCCAGAAGGCCTCGAGGTTCGTCCTGCAACTCCGGACCAATACCGGCAGA
>JARROY010000368.1:0-2920 GCA_037383445.1 Anaerolineales bacterium
GAACCCGGACAGCGTGGAGGCACATGCTTATTACGCAGAACTCTTGGCAGACCAAGCCGACTACGAAGGAGCAGCCATCCACTCGCGCCAGGCGATCCAACTGGACAACAAATCTCTGGTGGCACTGCGCGCCCGCGGCTACGTACTCTACTACACCGGCAACTATGAAGAAGCCGCCCAGCAGTTCGAACAAGCAATCGCGATAAACGACCGGGTAGCCGACCTGCACCAGTTCCTGGGACTGATCTATTGGACTCTAGGCCGATATGATGAAGCCATCGAACGGTTCAATGTCGCCGACACCTTCGACCCGGATAACCCGCTGCCAGATACCTATATCTCACGCATTTATTTGGGCATCGGCGAATATGCCAAGGCGGCCCAATTTGCCCGCTCTGCGGTAGAAAATGAACCGACCAATCCCATCCGCTGGGGAAATTGGGGGATTGCGCTGTATAAAAACTTGCAGTACCAGGAGTCCATCGATGCCTTCCGTTATGCGATCCGCGGCGGTCAAACCGAGGACGGGGTAGTGGTAAATGGTCTGGCTCTGGATTATGACAACGCTGAGTATTTTTATATGTACGGGTTGGCACTGGCCAACACCCGCCAGTGCAGCGAAGCCCTGCCGATCTTTCAGGCTTTGATCGCCAACGTCCCTACCGATGAAATTGCCATAGGTAATGCGGATGCCGGGATTGAGATTTGTGAACAGTATGTATCTTCTGAGCCGGCCACTGGTCTGCAACCTGTTGAACTCACCCCCACCCCCGAAGCAGGCTCCAACTCTTCACCCTAACTGTAAGATGAGCCTCAAATGAAAGTTCCAAATCACGACCAATCAGTCTTTAGAAAACGGGGGAAGATATTTTCAATCACCGGGCTGATCATCATCTTCAGCCTGATCATCTTAAACATCACGATCGTTACTACTGCCGATGACCTCGAGCTGATGCTGATAGGCACCCCCACCCCAACCCGGTCTTCGAATTCTTACCTGCTGGAAGCACAAGCGCTGGCCGGCGCTGGCAACCTTGGTGGGGCCATTTCATCCTATAAAGAAGCCCTGGCATTTAACCCAGAAAATGTTGTCGCACTGACAGAAATGTCCCGACTGCAGGTGTACTACTCCCGTTTACTAACACCCAATTTGGGTTATACCCAACTGCAAGAAGCATTGGAGAATATTCAAACCGCAGTTGAGATGGACCCGGAAAGCAGTGATGCCCAAGCGATCCGCGCTTTGGTGCTGGACTGGCTGGCAACGAATGCCTCCACACCGTTTGAAGACCGTGAAAGCTACCTGCTGGAAGCCAACCAGGCAGCCACACAAGCCTTGCAGCTGGACAACAGCAATGCCCTGGCGCTGGCTTTCCGGGCTGAAATCCTGGCCGACCAGCTTCGTTTCGATCAAGCCACCCAACTGGCAGAGCAGGCCGTCGCCTTAGAACCAAACTCAATGGATACCCACCGGGTGTATGCCTACGTACTGGAATCGACCCGTTATTACAGCCAGGCAATCGAAGAATATAAAGCAGCCGCAGCAGTTGAACCGAACATGACCTTCCTGTATATCTCCATCGGGCAGAACTACCGCCAACTGCAGCTGTACGACCAGGCCCTGCAATACTTCGACCGGGCAGCTTCGATCAATAAGAGTATTGGCATACAGGACCCACTGCCGTACCTGGCGATTGCGAAAACCTACACCCGCCAGGGAGAATTCTTTGCCGCTGCCCGAAACGCGGAAGTCGCCCTCTCCTTTGATTACACTAACCCTGATGTATACGGACAGCTCGGGTATATCCGGTCGCAGGCCCGCAACTTCGAAGGCTCGATCCCCATGTTGGAATGCGCTGTAGAAGGCTGTGAAATCCTTTACGACGAGGTCTTTGGCGTCATCCCGCTGGTGGATGCCACCGAAGAACAGCTCCAGACGCTGGAGCGCATCCAGGTGCAGGGACTGCCCCTGAACAATGGATCAGTGGTCTATTATTATGTCTACAGCTCAATGCTAGCTGCTTTCGGGCTGTGCGATAAAGCCACTGTTTTTATGGATGAGCTGGAAGCAGAATATGGGGGAGACAATACCATCATGGCCATCGTCGATGAAAACCGCCAGGTGTGCCAGATCTTTGCTCAGGAACAATCCAATAATTAACTCACAACTATCATGGATTTGTTAGCAGGGGCCTTTATCATCGATCCCAAAACACTCCACAAACCATAATCGGCAAATTTTTTCAATAGATCAGCTCGCCATGGATGAAAGCATCCGTCTCGGGCCTGTTTGGACTGGAGAAGATCTGCTCGGTTTCACCAATTTCTACCAGAGCACCGTCCAGCAGCAGCGCCGTGCGGTGCGAAAGCCGCCGGGCCTGGAAGATATTGTGCGTCACGATGACCACCGTCGTCTGGCGGTTTTGGTTTTCTTCCCGCACGATTTTCTCAATCAGGCCCACATTGTATGGATCCAGATTGGCGGTTGGCTCGTCCAGCAGGAGCACATCCGGGTCGGTCAGCAGAGCTCGCGCCAAGGCCACGCGCTGTGCCTCCCCCGCTGAAAGTTTGAAGGCAGATTGGTGCTCAAGTTCAGCCAATCCCAGCTTATCCAGGCAGGCTTGCTTTCGTTCAGGGGGCAGCTTTTTACCGCGCAGGGAGAGACCAAATTTCAGGTTTGCCGCCACGCTGCGCTTCAGTAAAACTGGGCGCTGGAAGACCGTGGTCACCCGGCGGCGCTTCTCGATGGAGAGATCGGCTGGGACAGGCTTACCTTCAAAATGGAGGGAACCCTGGCTGGGCTGCTCCAAAAAATTCAACAGCCGCAGCATGGTACTCTTCCCCGCTCCACTGGGTCCGATCACGGCCAGAATTTCTCCCCGCTTGATCTCAAAGGACGGGAGATCTAAAACACAGCGTC
>JARROY010000368.1:3042-4858 GCA_037383445.1 Anaerolineales bacterium
CCGTGGTCTGCAGTTTATAGAGCATAAAATTAGCGGAGAAGGATAGAATCAGCAGGACGATTCCCAATGCCAGGGCCAGTGAAAAATTCCCCTTACGGGTTTCCAGCACAATGGCTGTGGTCAGAACGCGCGTCTCCCCCTGGATGTTGCCGCCCACCAGCATCACCGCCCCCACCTCAGAAATGATGCTGCCGAAAGACGTCACGATCGCCGCAAATAGGCCCAACCTTGCCTCGGCTAATACCGTGCGGGCCAGTTGAAAACGGGTCGCACCGAGCGATTTTACCTGCAAATTAAGCATGGGATCAATCGACTGGACCGCTGTCAGGGTCAGCCCCACCATCAGCGGAAGGGCGATCAACGTCTGGGCCACGACCATCACCTGTGGGGTGAATAGCCAGCGCAAATCCCCCAACGGTCCCTGGTTTGAAAAGAAGAGAAACACAAACAAACCGGCCACCACAGGCGGCATCCCCATCCCGGTATAGATCAACGGCAGCACCAATCCCTCAGCCGGGATCTTGCGGCTCAGACCTAAACCAACCCCCAGCGGCAAACCGATCAGGATTGAAAAGAAAAGCCCACCACCCGTGACCTTTAACGTCAGCGCCACGATCTCCAGTAATTCTGGGTCTAACTGGCGCAGCAGGTTGATAGCGCCGATGATGGCATCGATGATCACTTTCATACATCTGCTGGGTGGGGACACTCGTCAGCCATTCCACAAAGGATTCAGCCAGTTCCAAGTTTATATTGCCTTTATCCGGGTTGACCGGGATCACGCCGTAGGGATTATACAAGGCAGCATCCTGGTTTTCATCAATGCTGTTCCCGCCGACCATCACCGCCAGGTTGGGCAGGCTGTCCATCATCGAGAGATAGGTACCGCGGTCAGTAAGGGTGTAGGCACCGGCCTCATTAGCGAAGGTCAGGGTATCGCCCATGCCCTGTCCAAGGGACTTGTACCACTCACTCGAAGAGTCTGGGCTGATACCTGCTGACTCCCATAAACTCTTTTCTTTGGTGTGGGTACCGCTGTCATCCCCACGAGAAGCGAAGGTTGCCCCGGCAGCCGCGATGGCGGCCAGCGCATCTTTGCCCAGAGCCATTCCATTCACTCCGGCTGGGTCATCTATCGGACCGACCAGGATGAAGTCGTTATACATCACATCCGAACGCTCCGTCCCATGTCCCTCCTGGACAAAAGCGTCCTCCCTGGCTCGGGCATGCACCAGGATAACATCCACATCACCCGACTCGCCCAGGGCAATTGCCTGCCCGGTGCCAACGGCAATCACGTCCACCTGGGCATTGTACTGCTCTTCAAAATCCGGCAGAATCGCTCCCAGCAGGCCGGAGTTATCGGTGCTGGTAGTGGTGGCCAACCGCAGCACCTGCGGCTCGGCTGATTCTTCAACTTGGCTGCCAGCACATCCTGCCAGCACCATCCCAATCATCAGTAACAGGATTACCATCCTAACTCTCATCGTCTTTTTCTCCTTGGCTCTATGTATTCTGTTGAAGTCTGAGATCAAACCGAGATCTCCACACCCGTTTGCTGGGTGTTATAACCACCTAAATCTGCGACCGTTTGTCTGAAACGGGCTGTCTGGAGATAATCTAATGCCGGTAAGATCAACCTATTTTGGTAGTCCTCATCCAAGATAACAAGGTCATAGCGTTCCTGGAAAAGAGGAACAAATCCCAAGTCAAACCGACGCGCGGCCGCCTCCAACCCAATCCCGGCATCTGCTCGGCCGTGGGCGACCGCCTCGGCTACCTGCAGGTGGGTATTGGCTTCCCATGCATAACCGTT
>JARROY010000369.1:0-2903 GCA_037383445.1 Anaerolineales bacterium
TTCCGCCGCATCTTGCTCAATAAAATCATGTGGGTTTCAAGTTTTTGATAAAAATAGCAGAGGTGCCTTTACTCCACCAACCCTTCAAGTAAATGAACCGTCATCTGCTGGTTTTCCAGATCAATCTTGAGCACGACCTCGTCAATATCCGGCAGAAGGATCTCCTTGCCTGCTTCATCGCGCACGATATACACCCCATTCGCACCCGTCTCAATCCACTCGGTTATTACCCCCAAATTCTGTCCCTCATCACTGACCACATTTAGACCAATAATCTGGTGCAGGTAATACTCACCTTCTGGCAGAGGTGGACGATCGTCAGCACGGACAAATAATTCATAGTTCCGAAAAACAGCAACCTCTTCCCGGGAGTTAAATCCTTCCAAAGCAATCAGTAAGCCGCGGTTGTGGTGGCGTAAGCTCTTGATCGTTACTGGGGTATGCTCAATTCCCAGAAACAGCACCATTCCAGGTTTTAGACGCTCAGGAAAGTCGGTCATGATCGACATGATCATTTCGCCCCGAACCCCGTGCGGCCGGTGCAGGATGCCCACCAAAAGAAAAGCAGGCGGCACCACTTCAGGCGCCCCTGCTTCCTTCTTTAGATGCTTTTCTTTTCTACGCGCTGCAGTTTCACGGCGCCGAGAGGTCATTCTGGCTCCACAATTTCCAGCTTGACCCGTTTGGCTTTGCTGGCAGCTGTAACACGCAGCAAAATTCTCATCGCGTTTGCCACGCGGCCATTGCGGCCAATGACTCTACCCATATCTTCTTTTGCTACGCGCAAACTCACATTCGTGGTAGAACCATAGCGGCGCTGATTGACACTCACCTGAGTCGGATCATCCACCAAAGAACGGGCAATATATTCAATCAAATCTTGCATATAATCCTCTAACTTACTAAAGGTTTACTCAGCTTTTTCTTCTTCCTCAGCAGGTGCTTCTTCCCCATCCTCTTCGGCGGGAACTTCTGCTTCGGCTTCGGGTTCTTCCTCAGCAACAGCTTCTTCAGCCTCAGTCTCGGCTGCAGGTGCTTCTTCTTCAGCCTCTTCAGCGGGAGCTTCTGCTTCGGCTTCGGGTTCTTGCTCAGCAACAGCTTCTTCAGCTTCAGTCTCGGCTGCAGGTGCTTCTATTTCAGCCGCTTCAACCGGGGCTTCTTCCTCAGCCGCAACTTCTTCAACCTCAGCCTCAGCTGCAGGTTCTTCTACCGTTTCTTCTTCTACTGAGGATTCCTCAACGGCGGGTTTTTCTTTTACTTCCGCTTCTGCAGCTGGTTTTTCTGCCTTGGCAGGCTTCTTTTTGGTTTCAACGGGACGCGTCTTGGAAGTTACATTGCGGCTGTCTTCTACCACCTGATACTCTTCAAGCAGCTTTTCAATCGCCTCACCGGCTTTGAAGCGGTCATAGCGATCTCGAGTGCCCATCTGGCGGAAGAGGCTTTCCACCGAATCGCTGGGTTGGGCACCTTTGCTCAACCAATCAAAAATGCGGTCTTCCTTTAACCTAATTGTCGAGGGTTCAGTGCGGGGGTTGTAAAATCCCACTACTTCTAAGAAGCGCCCGTCGCGCGGGGATTCCTTATCTGCAGCCACCAGACGGTAGCTGGGTTGTTTCTTACGGCCTACTCGGCGTAAACGTAAACGAACCATAATTTTTTATTTCTCCTGTTTTTTATATTTTATGTGTGCGCTGCTTTCCGACCGGTAGAAGGGAGCACCCTGAAGGGGGGGCGCAAACCGGGTTCTAGCCGGGCATCTTCAGGTTGGGGGTGACCGACGGTGAGGGAACCTTCGGCAAGAAACCTGTGTGCCACACACTAACCAAACATAGGCGGAAGCCCGCGCATGCCTGATTTTTTAATTTTTTTCATCATCCGCTGCATCTCCTGAAATTGGCGAAGCAAACGGTTGACATCCATAACTTCTGTGCCCGAACCCGCAGCAATCCGCCGTTTACGGCTGGCGTTGATCACTTTTGGTTTCCGGCGCTCTTCTGGCGTCATCGAATTGATGATTGCCTCAATGCGCACGAAGCCTTTTTCCGCTTCATGCGGGTCAACTTTGGCCATCATGCCGCCTGCCATATTGCCCGGCAGCATCCCCATCAGTTGTCCTATGGGACCCATTTTGCGCACCTGGCGCAGCTGATCGCGAAAATCTTCCAGGGTGAACTCGCCGGAGAGCATTTTCTGAGCCGATTTAGCCGCTTCAGCGGCATCCAGTTCGGTCTCCGCTTTTTCAATCAGACCAATCATATCACCCATTCCCAAAATGCGGGAGGATAATCTTTCCGGATCAAAGCGCTCCAAGCCGTCCATGTTCTCGCTGACACCCAAGTATTTTATCGGCACACCGGTCACAGATCGGATAGATATGGCCGCACCGCCGCGGGCATCACCATCCATCTTGCTTAAGATCAACCCGGTGATGGGGACAGTTTTGCGGAAACCTTGGGCGATGTTAACCGCCTCCTGACCAATCATAGAATCGACCACCAGCAGCACTTCGTTTGGAGTCACATTGCGGGTGATCGCTTTGAGCTCGTCCATCAGGGAATCATCCAGCTGGGAGCGACCGGCAGTATCGAGGATGAATGCCGAATACCCACCCTGCTGGGCTTTGATGTAGGCGGCTCCTGCCAAATCTGGCGGGGTGAGGTTCGTTTGAGAAAAGACCTCTACACCAAGGTCAGACCCCAGGGTTTGCAGCTGCTGAATAGCAGCCGGCCGATAAGGGTCCGCAGCTACCAACATTACACGCTCCCCCTGTCCGCGCAGTAATTTCGCCAGCTTGCCAGCAGTGGTGGTCTTACCAGAACCTTGCAGCCCCACTAACATAATCATGTGCGGTTTTGGGCCGGAAAGATTAAGAGTTTCCGGCTGTCCCAAAATGGCGATCAGTT
>JARROY010000369.1:2940-4897 GCA_037383445.1 Anaerolineales bacterium
GTTCAGGGCGCGTGAGACCTCATGCCCAATCGAGCGTTCCTTCACTTTGCTGACGAAGGTCTTCACCACCGAGTAATGCACATCAGCTTCAAGTAAAGCCATCCGCACATCACGCATGGCAGCATCGACATCTTTCTCGCTCAGCTTGCCGTGTCGCCGCAGCTCTTTAAAAACTGCGTTTAATCTTTCAGTCAGTGTCTCGAACATCGTTCCTCAATCTTCATTTGCCCTCTTACTTCAGTTACAGGGCCGACATGTGATTTTAATGGGGAGTTGGGTTAAGGTCAAGACTGAATTTTTTGGGCTAATTGAAAAATGACGATATGACCACACTCCGGGGATCAAAACAATCATCTGCCACCATTACCATTTATGTGGTTTAATCAGTGATTGAATCGAGATATTTTTCCCAATTTAGGTGAGGATATGGACCCGACCATTCAGGCTGAGATCGACAAGAATTACAAATTCAACTTCACGGTTAATGTCATCGACGGGACGTTGTTTTGGTTTGGAGCCAGTTTTTTTGCTACCCGCACCATTGCCCCACTTTTCCTCAGCTACCTGACTGACAACACCCTGGTATTTGGCATTCTGGCGACGATCGCCTCCACGGGATGGTTTGTTGCCGCTGGCAGCCTGGGCTGCCCTTAAATCTCACACCCTGGCAATTTTCCTATTCATCTTTCTCCTGGCATGGCATATCCTTGGCGCTGGGGTGATTGCCGTTGGATGGCAGGATATGCTGGCCAAGATCTTCCCGGTGGAAAAACGGGGGCGGTTCTTTGGCACGGCCAACTTCAGCGGGAACGCCACCGGGATTTTGGGAGCCTCTGCCGCGGCCTGGGTGCTCGAGTATTTCGATTTTCCTTACAACTTCATGGTCTTGTTTGGGATCGCCGGGGTTTTCATCTTTCTTTCCTGGATTTCCCTGGCCATGACCCGAGAACCAGCTGTTCCACCCAAAAAAGAACGCCTTACAAATAAACTTTACTGGCGCAGTCTTCCCCAGATAATCAGAACGGATGAAAACTTTCGCCGCTTCCTTTACAGCCAGATTGTATTAACCGCCGGGGGTATGGGCATGGGGTTTTTCACGATCTATGCCTTGCGCCAATGGTCCATCAGCGATGGGATGGTGGGTCTCTTTACCACAAGCCTGATGGTGGGGACAGCCCTAAGCAATCTGATATTTGGTTGGATGGCAGATAAATTTGGGCATAAATTGGTGATTGAACTCAGCACCCTTGCCCTGATGCTGAGTTCTGCCATCGCACTTCTTTCTCCAACACCAGAATATTTTTACCTGGTGTTCGCATTACAGGGAGTCTACACCGCAGGCATTATCCTTTCCGGAATCATGATCGTCTTTGAATTCTGTGAGGAAGACATTCGCCCGACCTACATTGGGCTAACCAATTCATCGATTGGTATCTTTGCCGGAATAACCCCGATGATCGGAGGGTGGCTGGCGGATACTGCAGGATTCGCCTGGCTGTTTGGTGTATCTGCCATTTTCAGCATCTTATCTTTTATTTTGCTTCGTTTCACTGTCGGAGAACCAAGGAAAACAAATTTGTTAATTGAATAACTGGTATTATTTTTTTAAGCAACCCAATTCCAGGTAAAGAACATTGCGGAATAAAATAACCAAAAGAATATTAGTATGATAAGAATTACCCGATCGATTCTGGTGTTCTTACCTAATTCAGCCAGGACCAGATAGATAGGAAATAGTGGAATTACAAATCTCGACACACTACCTAAAAGCCCTGTATCAGTGATCTTTGTCAGTGAGACAAGAATAAAGGTTGCCATGAACATCGATTCAGGATACGATTTTCTCTTTAGCCACCAAATAATAGAATAAAACACCACGAGTACAACCAATATATTCAAAAAATCTGATAGGGTTTCGGACAAGTTCAGGCTGAAGACCTTACTGAGATTCCCAAAT
>JARROY010000370.1:0-2881 GCA_037383445.1 Anaerolineales bacterium
CGGTGCTCGAACAAATAGAGTCCCTGCCAGGTTCCCAAACTCAACTTCCCAGAATCAATGGGAATTGACAAGCTGGTATTGGTCAGCATGGTGCGCATATGGGAAGGAGAGTCATCCGATCCTTCCAAGGTATGTCGGTAGTAGGGCTGGTCCTCAAGGACCAGATGATCCATAAATGCTTCAAGATCCTTCCTGGCAGAAGGGTCATAGGATTCACTGGCCACAAGTGAAGCAGAGGTATGCTGGACAAACAAGTGGCAGATTCCCTCCACAACACCCCACTGGTGGATAGCTTGTTCAATCTGCGCGGTAATGTCATACAATCCCTTGCCCTGAGTGTGTATCTCTATCGTTTCTTTATGCCACTTCACAGATGATGCCTTTTTTCGAGATCTGAAACCCTATCTTCCTATTCTATCCTATTCTAATTGTTTTTTTAATCTTCCATTAATTGACTTTGAAGTTTATTTATTGTATACTTCAATTGAATTGAACTATACACAAGGAGTTGAAAATGTTTTACGAAAGAAAGACCAAAGACAAGAGCTTATGGCACATCGTGTTATACCCGATCGGGTTCATTGTTTTATTTTTGGGCGCATCAGCAATTTTCGGGTTTCCGGCTGGTTTCTATGCCATAGGAGGGTTGTTCCTCTTGATATCTGTGATCCCCTTTGTTTCTTTCTGGAGGACGCGCAATGCCGGATTTCTGGCAGTAGGATTATTCCAGTTTTTTGTCTTCCTCGTCTGCATCAGCGCCCCACCAGCAATTGAAGACAGGTCTCAGGCAGGAATGATCCCGTTGTTCATCATTGGGATGTACGCATTCATGCTGATGTCTGGCTACCAGCTGTTAAACCGAAAAATTAAATGGCGTGGGCAGGAGGTCTTTGAACTAGCTGCCATGCCCATTGAGGATACTGGGAACAATTACACATCTCGCCCACGCCCGGCAGGCCAAACCAAGGTCAGCAAGACGGAAATGATCCGTTTTGTGGATTTCATCACCACAAACCTGATTGCATTTGCTTTTCGAGAAGATAATCGCATCGTTTTCGTGCCGGTACTGCCAGGAAAAGATAACCCATACTTATTTGGATTGAAAAAGAACTACCTTGAAGATACCTGGGTCGCCATTGATTATGATGGCAAAGTGACCGTCAATATCACCGAGAAAGATTATCTGATTTTCAAGCAAGACCTCGATTTTGACCAATTGTGCGCATCGTTGGGGAACCTGTTCATTGAATTTCTGGAGCTTTCCAAAAGCGGTCAAGAATCAAAAATCATTGACAGGATGAACGCTCTCAGACTAAGCCCGCTTTCGTAAAGGAGAGACACCGATGGATTTCAAAACAGCATCCGTTTTAAGTTCGCTGCTCTCCAAGGATTATGCAGAAGATTTTTTCCGACTGCTGGTCAATTACCAGGATATCTCCGCATCCGAAGCTGCTTCCCGTCTAGGTCTTCACATCCGGACAGCCCAAGATTATCTTGAAGGTTTAACGAATTTAGACATTGTGGAAAAAACTGAGGTTCACGAGAAAAAAAGGCCGTATTTCCGCTACACCCTGGCAAAAAAGGAAATAACTTTCCAGATAAACCTGAGTGAATTTGCCAAACAAAATCCAGATGAAGGCTTGGAACGTCTGGTCCGAGAGCGATCTAACTCTGAAGTAAACTTTACCGGTGCCCGTTCGGGAGATTTCTTCAGCTCAGTTACCATTTGGGAAGGCCAAGGTCGGGAACGGAAAGAGCGCAAGATCAGCCTGACCACACCGCAAGGAAAATTCCTCTTCCACCTCCCCTTCCCACAGAGCAAACCGCTGACCATTAGCGAGGTCATGCTGAAAGCTGAGATCGAAGAAGAATATTCGAGTGAGATTCAAAGCATTGTTGATGAACTCGCCGAGTTGGGTGTGATCGAGTTCCTATAAAAGTTATTGGGCTAGCATCCGCCACCCTTGCGCCTAAGGGTTCGGATTTTCTGCAATCGGGAGGTTGAACTTGATACTCAACCCGCTACCCCGGGCAGATTCAGCCCAGATTTTCCCGCCATGCTGCTCAGTAATCGAACGCGCAATCGCCAAACCAAGGCCGGACCCCTCGCGATCCCGCTGGCGAGATGGATCGGTACGGTAGAAACGGTTGAAGATCTTCTCCAGCTCATCTGGCTGCACCCCTGGACCGCCATCCAAGACTTCAAACTGGACAAAATGACCGGTTTCATCCACCCGTGCAGCTACGCTGATTCTCCCCCCTTGTGGTGTATGGCGAATTGCATTATCCATAATGTTGTGGACCACCTGGAGGATACGATCCTCATCTACCATCACCGCAGGGAGATCTTCAGCCACATCCATTTGCAGCGAAATGTCTTTGGAAACCATCAGCGGAAGGGAGGACTTTTCCAATTGATCCAGGATCCCGCCAGGAGAAACCGGTTTCAACTCCAAACTGAGTTCACCAATATCTGCCATGGATAAGTCTTTAAGGTCTTTCACCAAACGCTCCAAACGCAGAGCCTCATCGCGCACGATTTCAAATGTCTCCTGAGACGGTTCGATGACGCCGTCATGAACCGCTTCGGAATGTCCCAAAATCACGCTGATCGGTGTGCGCAGGTCGTGAGCAATATCCGCCGTCATCTGTCTGCGGGACGCCATCAAGCGTTCCAGATCTTCCATCATCTGGTTGAACGAGTTGGCCAACAGCCCAATTTCATCTTTCGATTTGATCTCAACCTTTTGGGATAAATCGCCCGTGGCAGCACGGCGGGCGGCTGAAGAAAGTTCTTTCAGGGGGCGTGACATGGTGCGGGAGAGCACCAACCCGAGCACCAACGCTAAGATGACAGAACCAACCGCACTAAAAATCAACA
>JARROY010000371.1:0-3315 GCA_037383445.1 Anaerolineales bacterium
CGCTATGCGGGTGACTTGACTTTTAAAAGTTACTTCGCTTTATCTCGCTTCGATCAATGATAAGATATTAATACCGATTAAAAACATCTCTATCGGATCGAAATCATCAGCAAGGAAGGCTTTCCCATGAATCAATTAAAGGTATTCCTCGAGATTGGTCAGAAAAAGACCTTTGCTGGCGCTGTCGATTGGCCCGGCTGGTGCCGCAGCGGCAAAGATGAAATCAATGCCATGCAGTCATTGCTGGATTATGCACCGCGCTATGCACAAGTGCTGGCAGGATCCGGGTTGGACTTCAATCCTCCTGATGATATCGCAGACCTCGTCGTGGTTGAGCGACAGCCCGGCAATGCGACCACCGATTTTGGCGCACCCGATGCCATTCTGAGTTCGGATCAGGCAGAAGTTAATCAAACTGAGAACGGATTTTTTCAAGAAGTGCTGCAGGGTTGCTGGCGCACATTTGACCAAGCGGTATTTGCTGCCAGGGGAAAGGAACTGCGCACAGGACCGCGCGGTGGTGGAAGAGACCTGGATAAAATCCTCCACCACCTCATCGAAGGCGACCGCGGTGCGTTTCTTTGTGCGCCGGGCAGCCTGGCATACCCTCGACCATGCCTGGGAAATTCAAGATCGGATGCTGTAATTGGGGTGAATCAAGTAGGATATCTTTCCCGGTTGAATCGCAACTTAACTGCTTAAATAAGGTTATACAATTTAAACGCTTACCGCGAAAAAAGTATGGTAACTACCTGTCTATGGTCGCTGCCGGAGGATCTCTAAACCATGGAATCGCCTCCATACGATCATAAAATTAGCGCCTTATTCTATTTTTTGTTCCTGATCCTGGTGACATCATTAGGATTGGCGGTCGTGTATTATGCCGAGCCATTTCTGTTTTGGGAGCACGCCTTCAGCGATTTGGGGAACGTAAACACTTTGCATGGTAACTCCAATACAGTATCCAGAGCTATCTTTTCTATTGGTTTGATCATTGAGAGCATCATCCTGTTTAAGATCGGCGCTTATTACGCCGGTAATTCCCAGTTTCGCAATCACCAGATTAAGCAGTGGTTGGCATATATAGGAGGGATCGGGTTTCTCATTTCTCTTTACCCGAATGATCTCTACCATGTGATCCATTCCGTAGGCATTGGGATGGTAATTGGAGCATTGTACCTCTTGACCATGATCTATCATTTTGAACTCAAACCAGTGGTTTCTCTCAAGGTTTTCTATATGGATATGTTCCTCGTACAGATGGCCATCTTTCCTTACGCGGTAGCCTTTTTTGCCGATTCTGTGCACAAACAAAGCCTGCAAAAATTTTGTATCCTTGGGGTGTTTTTTGCCTTGTTAAGGATTGTCTCCGCTACCGAAGACGGCTTTGTTCTCGGGGAAGTCATCGGTTATTTTAGAAAGCAAAGTTACTAAAAAGATTTTCTTACCCAAGGTTTTTGGGACCCGATTGGAGTTTCGTTTCTGAGAAAAGGGAAACAAGCTCCCCAACGTGATTCTTCTCAAATTAGAAATGGAGGTAGGATGACCTGGAAAAAAGGCAGGGGTAAATTGGGATTATTTCAGCCGCTCCTGGGCGTATGGCAAGCCCAAGCCGAGTCGGAAAGGGGTCCGGGGACATGCCGGAGGGAATTTAAGCAGGTTCTGCAGGGCAAGTATATTCAGCTGACGGCGGTCTGGGATCTTCCCGGCAGCACCTATCAAGAAGTTGCCATGATCGGAGTCAATCCGGAGAAGCAGATTGGTTTCTGGTCTTTCACCTCGGATGGCAAGCAGGCTCGCGGTCAATTGGCCGATGTATCTGATGTTCACCCGCAGGCGATCGGCTTTGAGGCGCACATGCCGGCTGGATTGGCCCGCAATATTTACTGGCCGGATTCAGAGAACGGGTTTTATTGGGCTGTCGAATCGCACACTAAAAAGGGCTGGAACAGGTTTGTCGAGCATCACTACCTGCCGGTGAGCAGCAGTTAGTGCAACTAAATTGCCGATCGAATGGCGTCTAATTTAGCCGTAACCTCATCGATCACACTGGGGTCGCTGCTGGCCTTGACCGAATCTAAATCCTGCACCAGCGGGTACAGCATCGGGTGGGTCGGGCAGTAAGACTCGGCCAGCGTGGTCACCACCCCTTTGCGGATCCGGATTGCTGCCATCACTCCACTGCGGTCTCGTGGAATGTCCGCTAAATTCCCCATTTCCTCCTCCAGCATGTGGACCATCTCCTCCCTGGTTACGGTCACGCGTGCAAAGAAATAAGGCCTGTAATAGCTGTTTTCCACCAGTGAGGCAGGATCCAACGAAGTGTTGAGGGCGGCTTTTTCAAGAGATTCCTGGCAGGCCTGCAGGAATCCGTTCAGCAGAATATAGAACCGCAGGTTGAGGTATGCGGTGGGAATTTCTGCATCTTGTTCGTTAGATAAATCCGCCAGCAGCCCCAGATAGGTATCCTTCCCCTGCTTAAAAATTATGAAGGGTGCGCTGTTTTCAGCAAAGTTATCCATCAAGGCATGATCGACCTCTGGGAACAAATCAATCATCGCCTGCTGATGACCGGCCCACTTTGCTACCTGGTTGTCCAGCCTGCCGTATTGGCCTGCCAGTGACTCCAAGATTTTCTGAAAATCGTGGCTCCCCATGCAGCTAAAACCTTGCCGCCAGGAAGGGTACCAGCATCTCTTCAGAAGAAAGCCCGCCATGCCGCCCGTAGATCGGGTTGGGCTGCGCTCCCCACCACCAAAAGGCCTGGCCGCGTGCCAGGGCCACCAGATCGCCGGTGCGGTCAAGCAATCGGGGATGTTTTTCTCCCAGTCCGAACAGCCCTTTTTCTATCGCGTAGGCTGAGTTCAGCAGGGTGAACTGTTTTGGCCAGGTACGTTCGATATATTCCCGCACCGCTTCAACCTGCCCTGGTTTGATATATAGGAAAGCCAACCGGTTTTCGCCTGTCGGGAGCATGTGCAGCCTGCGGGTAAACTCCGGGTGATTTCTGAGGTCATAATGGTCATCTTCTTTGTTGGTGCTGATCTGGCCGTGGTCGGCGGTTAAGATCACCAGCGTATCTTTTAACAACTCAGGGCTGAGTTTATTCAGGAACAAGGTCTCAAAGGTGCGGCTGAAAGAGGAAAATTCTGCCGCGATGCGCTCGTCATCCGGGCCATACAGGTGAGAGAGACCGTCCACATCCGGCCAGTACACCCACGAAAACAGCTTCTGGCTTTTGTTTTCTTCCCAGACCTTACGCACCGTCACCCAAAGATCGGCTGCCGTGCTCGTGCCGTGTTTTTCAACCCCTTT
>JARROY010000372.1:0-2872 GCA_037383445.1 Anaerolineales bacterium
GACTGAGGTGCCTGCAATTTGAAATGAATCCAATATCTGATTAATTTGGGTAAAAATCGGGCAATTAGCCTGTTTTGGAGAAGACATTAAATTAGTATATAATCCAAATAATGTCTTCTCCAATTTTGGTCACGAAATTCTTTGTTCCCGCTACGCGTCCCGAACTTGTATCTCGGACGCGTTTGATTGACCAACTCAATCGCGGCTTGCACCGCAAACTTACTTTGATATCTGCACCAGCCGGCTTTGGAAAAACAACCTTGGTAAGCTATTGGTTGGAAGATTTGCAGAAGAACCAAACCGTTAGGATAGCCTGGCTTTCTTTAGATGAAGACGATAACGATCCCATCCGATTTCTAACGTATTTTGCTTCTAGCCTGAATAGAGCCAGTGACCCTGAAAATGCCATAGGGGATGGCGCTTTGAACATTCTTCAGTCCCAACAACCCCCAGACACAACGGATATCCTGACCTTATTGATCAACGAGCTGGCAGAAAGCGACCAACAATTTGTTTTTGTGCTGGACGACTACCATCTCATAGAGGAAAAGCCGATCGATGACGCGGTTGGCTTTTTACTTGATAATTTGCCTCCCCAATTGCACCTTGTGATTGCCACTCGCCAGGATCCGTCCCTATCGTTGGGGCGGCTGCGCGCCAGGAATGAACTTAATGAGCTGCGCGCTGCAGACCTGCGATTCTCCTCGACGGAAGCAGCCGATTTCCTCAATCGTGTCATGGATTTGAATCTATCATCACAGGATATTGCAGATTTGGAAACCCGCACTGAAGGCTGGATTGCCGGTTTGCAGTTGGCCGCCCTTTCAATGCAAGGGCGAACTGATCATCAATCATTCATCAAATCATTTACCGGTGGGCACCGTCTGGTGCTGGATTTTCTGATCGAAGAAGTTTTGGGGCAACAAGCTGAGAAGATACAGGATTTTCTGCTGCGTACTTCTATTCTGAACCGTCTGAACGGATCATTATGTGATGCTGTATCTGGTTATGAGGACAGCCAAAAAACGCTTGAATATTTGGAGCAGGCGAATTTGTTTATTATTCCTTTAGATGAAGAACGCCGGTGGTATCGCTATCATCATCTATTTGCCGATTTATTGCGTCAGAAACTCCATCAAAAATTTGAGGGAGGGATTGATGATCTTCACCGACAAGCAAGCCATTGGTTTGAGCAAGAAAAGGATATCGATAATGCCATTGAGCATTCTCTAAAGGCAGCTGATTTTGAACGGGCCGCCAATATGCTCGAGGGGATAATAAACAGTTATTGGGGCAAAGGCGAGCACAGAAATTTGCAACATTGGTTGAAATCCTTACCTGATGACGTATTGTTTGCTAGACCGGATATCAGTATTCATTTTGCGAGATATCTGTGTAATATGGGGCAGTTTGACGATGCTGAAAAGGCATTAGCTATTATTGAACAAGTAGTTCACAAAGATCATAATGAAGCTGTAGGAGACGAAGGACAGAAGCAAGGTAATAAAAAATTAGCAGAAAAAAGCAAATTGCTGGGCAGAATAGCTGCAACGAAAGGAGTGCTTGCCTCTTTTCAGGGAGATGTTGGGGGAATGGTTCAGTTTTCCAGTGAAGCATTGGATTTACTTCCCAAGAGTGATTTGACCTGGCGAAATCTTACTGCAGTAGTCCTAGGGAATGCGCATGGCTTCAAAGGGGATATGGCTGCCGCTTACGATGCTCGATATGAAGCCATGCAAGCTTGTGTAGCGGCTGGTGATATTTATTTGAATATAATGGCGTCTCTTGAAGTTGCGATTACATTAAGAGCTATGGGCCGGCTGAAAGAAACCCTTGAAATATGCCAAACACAAATGCTGGTGGCCAGAGAATACAAGCTGTTGCAAACAAGAAATGTGGCATGGCTGTTAGCTGTTTGGGGTGAGACGTTAGTCGAATTTAATGATTTAGATGAAGGTGTTCAACGAGCGAGAGAAGGTTTCCTAATAGCTGAGGAAAGTGGGGATCTGCCAATCATTGGTTGGTCTCTTTTCTGCCTGATCCGTGCCCTCTTCTCTAGAGGGGATCTAAAGGAAGCTGAAGAAATTATTCAAGGAATAGAGAAAAATTCTGTTCATATCCAATATCCTGGCTGGGTATTGAGCCAATTAGCAGCCTGGAAGACGCGTATTTACCTGACACAAAACAATATTGAAGAAGCTTCTAAGTGGATGGATAATTTGTCTCTTGATCCCGAAAGGGGCATTAAACCAGTTGATGAAATTCATTTTTTCCTGTTATCTGAATATGTGGTTGTTGCTCGTGTTCTAATTGGACAATCTCGATGGGAGGATACCGTCCAGCTTTTGCAGCATTTACTAGTGGCCGCAGAAAAAGGAAACCGAATTTCAAAAACAATAGAAATATTATTATTACTTTCTATAGCTTATCAAGCTTTGGAAAATACAGACCAAGCCCTATCTGAGTTAAAGAAAGCCTTGATCATTGCAGAGCCAGAAGGTTTTATCCGCACCTTTGTGGATGAGGGTCCACCGATGGCCCGTTTGCTATTTGAAGCCCTGCAGCGTGATATTTACCCAGAGTACGTCCAACGGTTATTGGCTGCCTTCCCCAATGCTGAACCTGAAAAAGACGTTACAGCGAAAGGTCGGGTGGATCAATCCAGATTGATCGAACCTTTGAGCGAGCGTGAAATCGAAGTGCTGCAACTCCTGGCCAAAGGGTTGACCAATCAGGTTATTGGGGAACGTTTATACATTTCCCCACACACGGTCAAAGTACATACGCGCAACATATACGGCAAATTGGGGGTCAATAACCGGACGCAGGCGGTTGATAGTGCCAGAATTTTGGGTATTCTCTCGCACAATTA
>JARROY010000373.1:0-2491 GCA_037383445.1 Anaerolineales bacterium
TGGGGGTACATGCTGCAGATCCCACAGCGGGCCGCGGATAAGCGGCATAAAATTAATTTTGGTCCGGTCAATTTCCATTTCTTCCTCCTTCAGGTTCAATTTATCTTCACCAGTTTCGGTTGAGTACGTTTTATCTCAGGCGCTGTCTTCCACCGTCTCTGGGACGGGGAAGAAGCAAAAGCCGACCGTGCCCGGTCCGGAGTGCACCCCCAGAGCGGGCGCAAGATCGCAGATCATACTCTCGACCACTTCCACCCGCTGCTCGACGAGCGCTTTGAGCTTCTCGGCCTCCTCCAGGGCGGCGGCGTGCACGTAGGCGATCTTGACCGCACTCTGCCCGGCGAACCTGTCCAGCTTATCGACCATCATCTTGTAAACTTTCTTGCGGGTGCGTCCCTGCCCCAGGGCAATGATCTCGCCGTTCTCCATACTGATGATCGGTTTGATATCCAGCATCGAGCCCACCAGGTGCTTGGCGCGCCCGATCCGCCCGCCCAGGTACAGGTATTTGAGCGTGTCGGCAGTTTGCAGCATGTGCGAGACCGGGATCATTTCATTTACTTTGGCGCTGATCTCTCTCAGCGAATGGCCTTTCAGGGCTGCCCGCGCCGCTTCGATCACCATCCATCCCTGGCACATCTGCACGTTCAGGCTGTCAATCAGCTCCACCCGAACCTTTGGAAACTTCTCCGCCAGCATATTCTTGGCTGTAGCGGCGGCCCCGAATGCACCGCTGGCTTTTGAACTGATGTGAATGCTGATGATCTCGCGCACCCCCTGCTCAGCCAGCTGGATGTATTTTTCCAGATATTCTCCCGGGCTGGGATTGGCGGTCGTGGGGAGTTCGGTAGCAGACAGCATCCATTCATAAAAGCTCTCTGCGGTCGCCGTCACCATATCGCGCAGGGTCTCGGTACCCCGGTGGATGTAATAAGGGACAAAGTGGATATTCAACTTTTCCAATAACTCTTTTGGAATCGATGCAACACTGTCGGTAACAACCGATACTTTCGCCATTTTCTCTACCTCCCTCTGGCTTGAGCATTCCCCAGGCCAGCATTTTGACTGCAAACTCCGTACATTTTTAGTGTACGCCAAAATGGGGTTAAAGGGAAGGTGGCAGCAAAAGAGCGAGTGGTTAAATAAGTGGACTTAGCAAAGGAATCATGAAGATTACCACGAGAAGCGGTGCAGCTTTGCTGAGCCGCTTCTCTCGCAATGACACAGATTTTCCGTCCAGTCATTGCGAAGGAGTGCAGCGACTGAAGCAATCTCAGGGTTCATATCCAACAGGTTCGCCATTCCTGCAAACCACTGAGGAGAAAATTTCGGGTATCTTGTAATATTTCCAGTGGTCTCGATACACCCCAAGAAATTCACTTGGGGCACTCGACCACCTGTAAGTAGACCGCCTAATATTTCAGATATCCAGCATCCAATAAAAGCCATTTCTGCCGGACAAACCGACTATAATATCGCTATGCAAACGTCCATCAAAATTACCCAAAAAGAATACCAGACCCGCATAACCCACCTGTTGGAGCACGTCCAGGAGCAGAGGTTGAGCGGGGTGGTGCTGTTCGACAGCTACTATATCCTTTACTACACCGGTTTTGCCTTCATCCCTACCGAGCGGCCGATTGCCTTTATGATGAACGCCAAAGGAGAAACTGGTTTGTTCGTTCCCCGGCTGGAGGTCGAGCACGCCAAAGCCAATGCCATTATCTCGCATGTCGCCCACTACACCGAATACCCGTATGCACCGCACCCGATGGAAGCCTTCAGGAAGATGCTGGGCGAGATGGATATCAACTCACCGGTGGGTGCCGATCAAGACGGTTATCCCTGGATTCTGGGCTATCGCGGACCGTCGCTAACGGAGATGATTGGGCAGGCACCGGTCCGCGTGACCGCCATCATCGAAGACCAGATGATGGTCAAGAGTGCGGCGGAAGTTGCCCTGATTAAAGAGAGCGTCAAATGGGGGCACCTGGCGCACATGCTGTTGCAGCGTTATACCAAGGTCGGCGCTACCGAATCCGAGGTCAGCGGGCGCGCCAGCCTGGAAGCTACTCTGACGATGCTGGACACGATCGGGCCAATCTACCGGGCGCAGAGTTTTCTATCCAACGGCGCTGAGGCTGGCTACCGCGGCCAGATCGGGCGCAATGCGGCCATCCCGCATGCCCTGGCCAACAATATCACCTTCCAGGCCGGGGATGTGCTGGTCACTGGGGCCGGCGCGCCAGTGTGGGGCTACAATTCCGAATTGGAACGCACCATGTTCATCGGCCGGCCCAGCGACCGGCAGAAAGAATTCTTCGATCATATGGTCGCCTTGCAGGATACCGCTTTTGCCGCCCTCGGGCCGGGTATCCCGTGCAGCCAGGTCGATCAAACTGTCCGGGCTTATTACGACGAGCATAATTTGTGGGACTACTGGAAACATCATGTCGGGCATGCGATCGGTCTGCGCTACCACGAGTCTCCA
>JARROY010000373.1:2519-5375 GCA_037383445.1 Anaerolineales bacterium
TTCACCATTGAGCCGGGTCTTTATCACCCCGAGCTGGGTGGATTCCGCCATTCGGATACTGTGCTGATCACGGAGGACGGCATCGAAATCCTGACCTACTACCCGCGCGATTTGGAAAGCCTGACCATCCCGCTGTAGCTTTGAATCCGGTATAATCCTGGCATGATGGTAAAGCTGGTCATCTTAATTGAACCCGAGGTTAACCAGGACGCTTTCTTTGAAGGCTGGCCTCGCTTCCTGGAGCACGCTGAAAACCTGCCGGGATTGGTCCGGCTGGTGAGCGCTCCGGTGCACACGCACCTGGCAGGGTCCTTTCAGCCGCTGATGATTCATGAACTGGTCTTTGACTCCCAGCAAGCCCTTGAGAGTGCGCTTGCCTCCGACGAAGGGGTCGCTGCGGGGAAGACCCTCCAAACGATCACCGGCGGGGCGGTTACTTTGCTGGTAGCCGGGCATCTGGAAGATTCCGGCGATAACCTGCGCGCCTACCGCAGTAAAACCAACCCTGATTCAAAAGGATAATTTTATGTCTGTTTCCCTCACCACGCAGGATCTGGAGGCGTATTTAACCGAGCATCAGATTGATGGCGAATTGGTTTTTCTCGAAACACCAACCCCAACCGTGGAGACCGCCGCGGCGGCAGTCAGCGTCACTCCGGATCAGATCGTCAAAAGTTTATTGTTCATCATCGAAGAAGAACCCGTATTGGTGATTGCCAGCGGGTTGGGGCGTGTCGACCGCCGCTTGCTGGGAAGTCATTTTGGCGTCAGCCGTAAAAAGACCAGCTTTGCTGACCCCGAGACAGTCCTCTCCCTGACCGGGTATCCGGTGGGGGCAGTGCCGCCTGTCGGTCACAAAGAAAAACTCCGCGTGCTCGTGGACCCGTCTGTGCTGGCAAATCCAACCGTTTATGGTGGAGGCGGCTCTGAAACGACCTTGCTGCGTCTGCCCTCACAGGAAATCCTCAATCACAACCAGGCCGAGGTCGTCACACTGCAGGAGCCTGAGTCTCAGGAGTGAGTGGTTGCCGAAATTTAAACCGATCTCATTGAACCGGAAGAACCGGCTTTCGGTCATCATCCTCTCCGCGATTGTGGTGGTGGGTCTGCAGTGGGTGGAGTGCTGGCATACCGCTATGTCTTCTATTCCCGGTCTGCTCGCTGGCAGGACTTCCGCAGCTATCTCAATGATCCGGAGAGCTTTTCGGAGGTGATTCTCCAGCCCGGGCAGCGCTGCGGAGATGCGCCGTTTGCCTTCCCAACCACCGGGGTGGTGTTTGGGATGTGGGACCAATCTTACCGGCCGGGGCACCGGCACAGCGGTTTGGATATTTTTGCCGGCACTGAACCGGGAGTAACTCCCGTGTACGCGGCCTATGACGGCTACCTCACCCGAAAGGACGACTGGATTTCAACCGTTATCATCCGCATTCCCGAGGACCCGCTGCACCCCGGCGAGCAGGTCTGGACGTACTACACTCATATGGCCACCAAGGAGGGCGAATCGTTTATCGCCGAGGAGTTTCCACCCGGGACGCATGAAGTTTTTGTTCCGGCGGGTACCCGATTGGGGTATCAGGGCAATTACTCTGGGGATCCGGTCAACCCGACCGGACTGCATTTGCATTTCTCGGTGGTCAAAGACGATGGGCAAGGTGGCTTTCTGAACGAACTTGAGATCAAAAACACCTACGACCCTTCCCCATATTTCAATTTACCGTTCAACAACAATACCAACCCGGATGGATTTGCCACCTGCGATGAATCGGTTACATTCGAAGATTGGGGCGAGTGATCGATTACTTTTAATGATCAAAAACCCCATAAAAATGCAATAAATTTCTAACATTTGTTAAGGGTCAATTGTGGTATTATTCGCACAAGAGGTAACATCATGGAAGATACAAAAATAACAATTATAGAAGGCCCTACCCCTACCTTTGAAGTGGTTTACGATTCGTGGGCGAACGGAATCGTGGACAGTTCGATTCTTTCAAACGTGGCAGTCACGCGCCTGCGAACGGCCAATGGCCATTCTTTGGTTGAACGCTGCTACCGGGCCTGGAACCGGCGCGACCCGATCCACTTGGAATTCCGATCTACGGATGGGTTGACCCAGGAAGTGCCGATTGTTGCGGCGCGTGCCACTGAGACCGATGATGGCGATGTGCTTCTGTTATGGGTGCGCCTGCCTGAGAAAGACATGGTTGTAGACTTCATCATTGACGACGAAGAGGAAGAGGATGAGTTCCTTGATTACGATGAATTAGACGACTATGACGATGATGATCAGGATGATTTCAACATCGAGGATGACGACGACGATTTTGGCATTGATTTTTAAGTCCTGACGATTTAGAGATCAAATCGAAAGAGGCGCTGCTAAAACAGCGTCTCTTTTTTATTTGATAAATTCTTAGGTTGATCTTCTGCCCCTGCTTTGGCGTATAATTCAACTTGCTATGAGGACTCATCCGGTTTGGGCCATGTTCTTGCTGGGGTTGCTGCTTCTGGCGGGGTGTTCAACGGCTGTTCCGGCAGAAACGCCGCCCGCCCCGCAGCCTTCCCTGATTCCCTCGATCACGGTTCCGCCGCTGCCTTCTCCCACTTCCTGGTCTACCCGCACGCCATCCCCAACCGACACGCCAACCCCCACCCCTCCCGTGTGCTGGCAGATGGGAGGCACCCTGCAGGAAGAGAATGTTTACTCCGAGGTGCTTGCTGAGACGGTCGATCTGCTGATCTACCTGCCGCCGTGCTACCAACAGCTGACCGATCTCTCTTTCCCGGCGCTTTACTTGATTCATGGCCAGGGGTACACCAAGGAACAGTGGGTCCGGCTGGGTTTGGTTACGC
>JARROY010000374.1:0-5427 GCA_037383445.1 Anaerolineales bacterium
AGGTTGGATGCCGCAATTATGGGCGGTGTTAATCTGATCTTGTCACTGCCTTATTTGTTGTTTGTCGTCTTTATTGCAGCTGTACTCGGCCGCAGTTTGCTGAACGTGATCTTGATCTTTGGTATTACAGATGCCCCCATATTCGCTCGGGTTACAAGAGGAGAAGTTCTTCGGATACGCCGCTCTGGTTATATCGAGTCGGCGATCAGTGCCGGTGCTCGTTGGCCTCGTATCATCTTCGACCATATCATTCCAAACCTGATAGGGCCGCTGATCACACTGGCAACATTCGAAATGTCTGCCATGATCTTCTACGAAGCCGGACTTGGTTTTCTGGGATTAAGCGTCCCTCCGAATGAATTCCCCACCTGGGGCAACATGTTGGCTGCTGGCCGAAAATACATGACCAGCTATCCGTGGATAGCCTCATTCCCCGGATTGGCGATTATGTTTACTTCCCTGGGAATGAATCTGCTCGGAGATTGGCTAAGAGATGTCCTCGATCCACGCCTGCGGCGTTCTCGGAAATGAGGTGAAGGGAAATGACAAAAATTCTTCAAGTAAAAAATCTCGTCACCAAATTCTACACCCTTGACGGAGTCGTCAATGCAGTCAATGGTGTCAGTTTTGATCTAGATGAGGGTGAGACGCTGGCAATTGTTGGGGAGAGTGGCTCAGGTAAGAGCGTGACCATGATGTCTCTACTGGGCTTAATCCCCATGCCGCCTGGTAAAGTCGAAGATGGGACAGCCATATTTGAAAGCGAGGATGGAGCGCGCAATTTACTCGAAATGTCAGTAGAGGAACTGCGCGATATTCGCGGCGGACAGATCGGGTTCATTTTTCAGGACCCCATCTCGACGCTCAACCCAATCCTTACCATCGGTGACCAAATTGCCGAGACACTTACTCGCCATAAAGGGATCACCCAAGAACAGGCGCGTAACCAAACCATCCAACTTCTAGAACAGGTCGGTATCCCAGATCCCGATTTGCGCTACAATGCCTATCCATTTCAATTCTCAGGTGGGATGCGCCAGCGGGTGATGATTGCGATCGCGGTATCTTGTACTCCCAAGATTATCATCGCCGACGAACCCACCACCGCCTTGGATGTAACGGTTCAGGCACAGATTGTTGAATTATTCAAGCAGTTGCGCGAGGCTCTTGATGTAGCCGCGATTTGGATTACCCATGATTTGGGAGTAGTAGCTGGAATCGCTGACCGAGTGTTGGTCATGTATGGTGGACGTCCGATTGAGATTGCTGCTGTCGATGACCTGTATGAAAATCCCCAACACCCATACACAATTGGGTTGCTTGGCGCACTTCCTCGCCTGGATTCCGAAGAAGCCAAACGTTTGGTCAGTATCAAAGGAACACCTCCCGATTTGCTGATTCCTCTGCAGCATTGCCCGTTTGCCTGGCGCTGTGAATATGCCTTTGATCGCTGCTGGGAAGAAATTCCTCCGCTTTATGATGTCGATGAAAGGCATCAGACAGCCTGCTTCTATGATCTGGAGAAAGGCGGCCCACGCCATGACTGAAACGAACACCTTGTTAAATGTAGTTGGCCTCAAAAAACACTTCCCAATCATTGGGGGTCTCTTTGGCCGAAGGGTCAGCCTCGTAAAAGCGGTCGATGGGATATCATTTGATATTAAGAAAGGTGAAACGGTTGGCTTGGTGGGGGAAAGCGGGTGCGGAAAATCTACTGCGGGGCGCGCAATTCTGCAGTTGCACAAACCGACAGATGGCCAGGTTATCTTCAAAGGGCAAGAGCTAACCTCGATCAGCCCAGAGGAACTGCGTATGCTGCGGCCCAAAATGCAAATGATCTTTCAGGACCCGTATGCCTCCCTTAACCCACGTCACCCCGTTGGAAAGATTGTTGGAGAACCCTTGGTTATCCACCGGATCATGAAACCCGATAGTGCGGAAATAAAAGAAAAAGTTGCACAGCTATTGGAATTGGTGGGCATGGACCCGGCATACGTCAGCCGTTTTCCTCATGAGTTTTCTGGTGGACAACGGCAGCGGATCGGAATAGCCCGTGCCCTTTCCCTCTCACCCGAATTCATTGTATGTGACGAACCGATCTCAGCCCTGGATGTTTCAATCCAAGCACAGGTAGTCAACCTGATGCAGGATTTGCAGGAGCAATTGGGCGTGGCGTATTTGTTTATTGCCCATGATCTGAGTATGGTCAAACATATCTCCCACCGCATCATTGTGATGTACCTGGGTAAAATTATGGAACTGGCAGAGCGCAATACGCTCTTCAAAGATCCTTTACATCCCTATACCCAGTCCCTTAATTCTGCTGTCCCAATTCCCAACCCAAAATCTGAACGGGCGCGTTCGCGGTTTATTCTCAAAGGTGATCCACCTAGCCCAGCGAATCCACCCTCAGGATGTGTGTTTCATACTCGCTGCCCGATTGCCGTTGAGGAATGTAAAAAGGTGGAACCGGATTTTAGAGAGATTTACCCAGATCATTTTGTAGCCTGTCACCTAGCTGATAAAAAAGGTGGAAGTAATATTATTGAACGGAGTTAAAATCCAAATAAGAGCGAATCTTAAGCGGTTTCTCGATTGTTCAAGTAACGGTATGTTTGATGATCCACGTAATTTTTGTCGAATCTGCAGATTTTGGGGTCTTTGAATTTATTTTTTCGATTTTCAATGGTCATTTCTTCTAAAAGTTATGTAGACAAGCTGGATAAAAAACATTATACTTGTCCTAATATATTTCCTCCCCCCCGATGTGTTACATCTACCAACAGCCTTTTTCCATCAATTTGTAATACTGAGCTATCCCGTATGGATTAAGGCACTTGAAAGGAGTGCATATGTTAAAAATTTCATACTGGCTCACATTACTTTTAGCGCCCATTGCGGCTGGGATGTATGTCAGGCTGTTTATTATCTTCCATGATTGTGGGCACGGATCATTTTTTAAGTCGTCAAAAGCCAATCATTGGGTCGGAACCATCACTGGCGTATTGGTTTTCACGCCCTATTTCTATTGGCGGCAAAGTCATGCCATCCACCACGCAACCGCAGGAAATCTGGATAAGCGCGGCGTTGGGGATGTTTGGACAATGACGGTTGAGGAATATTTGGCGGCCTCACCTTGGAAACGGATCATGTACCGAGCGTATCGAAATCCAATTATTATGTTTGGTATTGGCCCTGTTTTCATGTTCTTGATTTCTCAACGGATTCCCACACCCAACCGCTCCTTCAGGAAGCGTGAACGCAACAGCATCCATTGGACTAATCTGGGGCTTTTGATTTATATAACCTTGCTAAGCTTATTAATTGGGTTTAAAAACTTTTGGTTAATTCAGATCCCCGTGATATGGATTGCATCATCCGTTGGTGTGTGGTTGTTTTATGTGCAACATCAATTCGAAGGAGTTTATTGGGAACGAGCCAAAAACTGGGATTTTGTTGCGGCAGGGCTAGAGGGGAGTTCTTTTTACAAACTCCCGAAGATTCTACAGTGGTTCACTGGTAATATCGGGTTCCATCATATTCACCATTTGAGTCCCAGGATCCCCAATTACTTATTGGAAAAATGTCACCAAGAAAATAAGATATTCCAGGTGAAGCCGGTTGATTTACTTACCAGCTTAAAATCTTTGACATTTCGTTTGTGGGATGAGAAAACGGGACAGCTTGTTCACTTCAGGTATCTGAAGAAATACCGGTTAGATCCTGTACAAACTGAATGACCATTGAACTGCCTAATTTCTGAACAGAATCGTCACAACATGGATCGATTGCGTTGGATTAAGAATTTTTATTGAAAACGCTTCAAGCTCCCACTGATCAAATAATGAAAAACAGAACAGCAATTGCTGTTCTGTTTTTTTGTTTTAACTTAGGTGTTTTTTAGATAGCTACAACGTCTTGAGCTTGAGGCCCCTTAGGACCTTGAGTTACGGTGAACTCTACGCGTTGTCCTTCATTCAGGTTTAGGTACCCTTCACCTACGATAGCGGTGTGATGTACAAAGACATCCTTACCTTCTTCTCGTTCGATGAAACCGAAACCTTTGCCACTATCAAACCACTTTACAGTACCTTGAATTTTTTCAGTCATGATTTGGAACTCCTTTCCAATTAAATTTGCATGGTCAATCATTGGTTCCAAATCAAAAAAATGAAAGTATCTCTTTAGAACTTTTGTTAATCAAGCAGTTCACTATACCGTAGTAAAGGATATTTTGTATTAACCTTTTGTTAGAAATGGTTTTCCCGGTATATTGTTTTGTTTCTATTACCACAAAAAATGATCTATCTTTTCGGGAATAATTCTGGAACACAATTTATCGGCTGGTGAATAAAGCCAATTAGCCTCTTCTGAACCTGATGTTCCACCAATATTTGTTATAAGCACAATTAGAGGGCGGGTATTAAGTCGGCTTTTTCGAACTAAACTGCAATGCTTGTGTCAATTTTGTTTGTAGAATATTTTTTTCTTCTCCGGTCACCAGGGCCCATTCGTTTATTAGATCTAATTTCATTTGTAGTAATATTTCACCCTCATTAAGGTTCAAATTATGGACCCGTTTCCTTCCGGAAAGATCACGAATCATACATGCCTTAGTATTCAATGAAACATCATTAACCGCCATGGAGATCTCTTTGCGTCTGACCAGGTACTCGGTGGCTAATGCTTCAGGCTGTTTTTGAATCAAATTGAGGGCTTTTCTGATCTGGTCTTGCGATGCGAGTGGACGGATGTGGGTGGCGTCCATATTCTCAATTGGCAACCAATAATCACTGTCAGCAGTTTTAATCCATAAATATTCTCTATCTTCTCCCTCAAGAACCTTGTTTTCTCGCCCTTTTACTTGCCCAACGCCATAAAAGGCATGAACGATCCAATCTCCAATAGTAAATGTTTGTTGAGTCATTGAAATGATCTCTCGTATCACCATTTTCGATTCCTTCCTGAATAGTTTTTCCTTTGTTGGCGTTTCTGGCGTCGGATCGCTTTTTTCTTTGCTAACCTTCGCTGCTCCGTTTTTGCCACAAACCAACGCCTTTTTCTAACCTCTTGGAATATTCCACTCATTGAGGCAGCTTTTCGAAAACGTTGAAATAATTTTTGTTGAGATTCATTATCTCGCCGGACAATTTTTACCATTTCTCTCTACCTTCACAAATGTGATTAATTATAGAAAATTCAGCAGTTTGAATGTGGATCGGGTGCCAACTTATCTGTAGTGCGCTGCCATGAAAACAAAAAAGATTTGGTGTAAGACCAAATCCCAAGACCTTCCCCCTTTAATAAAACTATTCAGCCGAGCTTGAAATCAAAGACTCTCCCCCAGTAAGGATAAGACCTCTCGTTTTTCAAAAAATTCCTGAATACTCTTATAATGCTCAAGATACAAAGATTTCTGTGAATTTT
>JARROY010000375.1:0-2841 GCA_037383445.1 Anaerolineales bacterium
AACCGGTGTGGATCTTCACTTTGTCGTATGGTTGTTAATCTTCACTGCTTCGATTGACCTGTTCAGTTGGAACCCCGGAAAGATTAAGGCTGTTCGACTGCAAAGCTGATTTGATCAACGTTATTAACAATC
Organism: Anaerolineales bacterium; assembly: GCA_037383445.1. Taxonomy (GTDB): domain Bacteria; phylum Chloroflexota; class Anaerolineae; order Anaerolineales; family UBA11579; genus UBA11579. The sequence continues at coordinate 133 of JARROY010000375.1, forward strand.
AATCGATAGCAAGGTGGCCATCACAGGTCACCTTGTTTTTTATGGGTTTCCCATTCATCTCAGACCCCCTCTAAAGTATTGGTCAAAACCCCTCGCTATGGTCGTGTTATTTATGGCGAATTCCTTTATCCTAGACACATAACAAATTTACTATAGAAAAGGAGTAAACTCATGACCACATTACCTCAACGCACCAATTTCGAATTTCGTTCAAAGGAGGAAATTAACAATTGGCCATTAATTCACATTAATATTGGCACCGATCCCGAAACAGGTCGGCCGCTGGTCGCAAAAGGTGTAGTAGCCATCGGAAATGTCGCTATTGGTGTCGTTTCGATTGGAGGTGCAGCCTTTGGTATCGTCACACTGGGCGGTTTTGGTTTGGGCGTAGTTTCCCTGTCAGGCATCGCAATCGGTATCATTGCACTCGGCCCTGTCGCTTTGGGATACACCTTTGCCATCGGAGCTGTAGTGTTATCGGCTAAGTTTGCTATCGGTGTAATCGGTTTAGCTCAAACGATTTTGAGGCTTTGGTAAGGTCAAGGTAGTTCGACTGTGAAGTTAAATGGGCGAAGGATAATTACTACAAATATAATCATGGTGATCCGTGATGGCCACCATGTTTATTTTGGCGATTGATTCATCATAAACCCTCCGCTACACAATTGGGTTTCAAAATCAAATACAAAAAATATCACTCAATGGTAAATAAATCACCCTTTCCACTTTATAATAACTATATGGACAGGCCCAGCCCTTACATCAAACGCTTCCGACAGCTGCGTTGGAAATTGACCCTGAGCTACACTGGGGTAACAGTCGGAGCCCTGCTTACAGTGGAGTTGATTCTCCTTGCAAGTGCCGCTATCGTTCTTGCTGTGCTGCTCAATAGTGGTGTCCTTCAGGCCGAACTTATCAATGCCGTGTCCGAGGATTACACGCCTCAGTTGCAATTTTTGCTTTCCCAGACTCCGCCGGATCAGGACGAGATCACCAGCTGGCTGGGTCGGATGGGTGCCACGGTTGATCCAACTATTCCGCTCACTTTTAATGCCTCCGACCAATTGTTTATTATTGGACATGATGGTGTTTTACTTGGGAGCAGACCTCCGGACATATTTGGAAGCGGCACGATCGGTCGTCCAGTAAATATGCAGGCTCTTACTGGATTGGCCGCCCCCCTCCAAGCCGCACTTGGGGGAGAAGAGGAGGTTGATAATCTGTACACGCTCCCCGGACCCGACGAGAGTGTAATTATGGCCATCCCCATTTGGAATGAGGCGCATGATAGGGTGCTCGGCGTGCTGGTTGCTGTTGGCGAACTTCCAACGGTCCAGTCCGTGTTCAGCAGCATCATTCCAATCATTGGGATCAGCTTTCTCGTCTTAACGCTCATTGCCGGGATCGCAGGCACGATTTATGGTTCGGTTGCCGCTCGCGGGCTTACCACCAGACTCGACCGGCTCTCCGAAGGGACCCATGCCTGGAGCCAGGGTGATTTCACCCAGCTGGTAGAAGATGCTTCGCGTGATGAAATCGGGCAGCTGGCTTACAATCTCAACCAGATGGCCGGGCAGCTCCAGCAGCTGATGGAAACGCGACGGGAATTGGTGGTCATCGAGGAACGCAACCGCCTGGCGCGTGATCTGCATGACAGCGTCAAACAGCAAGCTTTTGCAGCTTCGGCACAAATCAGTACCGCCAAGAGATTGTTAAGTCATGATCCTGAAAAAGCAATGGGGCACATTGAAGAGGCAGAGGGATTAACCGATGGATTACGCCAGGAGTTGACCAGCCTGATCCAGGAGCTACGGCCTCCAGAGTTAGAGGGGAAAGGATTGGCAGCAGCCGTGCGAGATTACAGCGAAGATTGGTCTCGCCAGAATGGTATCGAACTGGACCTGCGATTGAAGGGAGAACGCGTGCTCGCTTTGGAGGTCGAGCAGGCCATTTTTCGGATCGTGCAGGAAGCCCTGGCAAATGTCGCCCGCCACAGCAATGCCAATAAGGTAGAAATCAGCCTGGAGTATTCTGACGATGCCTTGATCTGTACTATCCGCGATAATGGACGCGGGTTTGATCCAAACGAAACCCCAATGGGTTTTGGAATCCGGTCGATGCAAGAGCGCGCAAAGAGACTAGGAAGCCAGCTTCAACTTGAAAGCAAGGCTGGAAAAGGCGCCACGATCAAATTGACTGTGACGTCAAAAAGAGACAGTCCAAAAATGTAGGAGCACTGAAATGCCTGAGCCTATCAGAATATTATTAGTAGATGATCATGAAGTTGTCCGCCAAGGAGTGCGGGCTTTCTTTGATGTCCAGGAAGGATTTGAGGTCATCGGTGAGGCTGAATCCGGTGCAGAAGCAGTAAAAATAGTTGAAAATTTGGTACCCGATGTTGTCCTGATGGATTTAATTATGCCTGGGATGGATGGTGTAGAGGCTACTCGCTTGGTGAAAAATATCAGTCCAACTTCTCAAATCGTTGTGCTGACCTCATACCATGATGATGAACACATCTTTCCTGCTCTGAAAGCTGGGGCGCTCTCCTACATCTTGAAAGATGTTAAGATGGATGAATTGGCTGATGCGGTCAGGAAGGCAGCCAGGGGCGAAGCGACTCTGCACCCGCGTGTAGCCTCCAGGGTGATTCAAGAATTACACGGTGCTAACAAAGATGATCAGGGGCCGATAGCTGATCTGACCAAC
>JARROY010000375.1:2851-4392 GCA_037383445.1 Anaerolineales bacterium
GGTAATCAGCGAATATACGGTCAAAGGACATGTCAGCAATATTTTAAGCAAACTGCACCTGGCCGACCGAACCCAGGCGGCTGTCTTTGCCTGGCGAGAAGGGATCATGCGTCGCGATCTGTAGGAATATCCAATGCAAATCTTTGCGCACAGCCTTCAATCTCAACGTTATCTTCGATATTAGACAGGAAACATCAGCGTTCTTTGGCGATTCTTGAGCTTGTGATTAAGGTTCTTGAACATCTAACACTTCAATGGCTTATTTTTCCCAGAAAGACAATTTCCCAAATATTCATTGAACACGTTTAGAAGAATCCCCGCTTCAACCACAGGGAGTCTAGTTGATTGCCGACTTGGCTAGTTGTATAATCAATAAGAATCTCTTCTCATTTATTTTCTAACAGCAGAACAGGAGGGTGAAAAAATGAAGAAGTCAGATGTAAGCCCGAGTACGGATGCTTCCCAAAGAAAACGTCGTAGATTCCTATGGATTGGAGTGAGCCTGATTGTCCTGCTGGTGATCGCTTACCTGGGGATTGGGGCAATCGCAGCAAGCCAGCTCACGCTGCCCAAAATCGTGTTTGACCCGGATCTTAACCCATCGGTGTACGGCCTCGAGTATGAGGAAGTACGTTACCCGGCGCGCAATGATGGGGTGCAGATCGCCGCGTGGTATATCCCCTCGGATGAAAATGAACACGTCATCATTTTGGTGCACGGCCGGGACAACAGCCGCACCAACGGCTTTTGTGATGGGTTTGTCGGCTTCGCCAGCGATCTACACACAGCTGGTTTTTCGGTGATGATGATCGATTTGCGCGGTCACGGGGAAAGCGCAGAGTCACGCTTCTATTTTGGGATGAAGGAATACCAAGACATCCTGGGAGCGGTGGACTGGCTGGAAGCCCGCGGGTACAAGCCCGGCAAGATCGGTGTGCTTGGGTATTCTCTCGGTGCTGCGTCAGTTGTTTATGCAGCAGCAGAAGAGGAGGATATCGGGGCTATCTGGATTGACAGTGCTTATGCAGACGTAAAATCAGTGATTGAGGGGAGCTGGGTTTCAGAGAGTGGGCTGCCCATGGTGTTTTTATATTCTGCGGAAGCGATGATCCGCCTGTTGTATGGATACAACCCCACCGCCTCGCGCCCGATTGACCAAATAGGGAGCATCGCCCCCCGGCCAATTTTCATGACACATTGTAAAAAGGACAACCTGATCCCCATCTCTCACATGGATGAACTGCTGGCGGTTGCCCAAAATACACAGACCTGGGTCAACGACAATTGCGACCAACACTCACAGGGTCTGGATCTCGTCCCAGAAAATCTAAACAACCACGCCATCGGCTACAGCCTTCAGCCGGAAGTTTATACCCAAAAGGTGATCCAGTTCTTCAGCGAGAATTTGGAGTAGATACTGCTGGAATCAGTTTTAACGTCTGGAAACAATTGAAATAATCGGTCCTCAATCGATTCGTGGTGTCGCGCTCTGGTCATGTTCGGGGCAGGGCCCTTATAAGTACGGCAGCACCTCTTCCGCC
>JARROY010000376.1:0-3125 GCA_037383445.1 Anaerolineales bacterium
TGCTATGTGACGTGGAAAGAGATGAATGGTTCCAATAATAATTTAGGTATTTTCCAAAACATCCTTCGATCTAAAAACTCATCAAAATATTTACTTACGGGGATGGTTAATATGATTTTGATACTCCTAGCCACATCTCTGTTAGGTATTTCCTTTATGTTGATGGCTCAAGGCGTTTTATTGGTTTCTTTCAGTTTGGCGAATTTTTGGAAGCCTGCATTTATCTTCACATCAAAAATTGTTGGTTTTAAAGATACTGATGTCGAATTTTCTACTCTATCGTTAAAGTGGTGGCAAATACCTATCTGGTTAATTCGAATTGGGGCACGTGTGATGTTAATTGGTGTTGGAGTTTGGGTAATAATTCGCTATGGGTTTTGTGGCCAAAATTTCATTTGCATGATGGTCAGATAATATCGATTTATTCTGCTAAAGAATTTTAAAAATAATAGTGCTGCCACTTAGGGCAGCACTATTGTGTACATGATTTTATTTTCCGGCGATCTAGTTGATGGCGTAAACAACGGTCACGTCTACCTGGATCTGCATTTCACCAGGATTGACGGGGACATCCGCCCGCATGGGGCTTTCGCCCGCAGCGGCTTGGGCGTACATCGGCGTCCCACCTCCACTCAGGTATGTGCTGACCGATTGGATCTCACCCAGTTCGGCTCCAGCGGCCTGGGCAAGGACTTCGGCGCGCGCCATAGCATTCTGCATGGCAGCGTCAATCGCCTGGGCATTGGCTGATTCCCGGTCGGAGAGGTCAAACTGCACCCCGTAGATCGAGTTGGCACCCGCTTGGATAGCAGCATCCAGCACCGAGCCTAAACTATCTAGATCGTACACTTTAGCTTCCATGGTATTCTCGACCCGGTAGGTTACTTTCGTGACCTGTCCCTGATCGTCATACTGCTGCATCGGGTAGACTGAGAAATTGGTTGTTTTGAGGTCCGATTCATCGATTCCAAGTCCGAGCAAGGCTTCTTTGATCTTCTGAACCTCAGCGGTATTGGCAGCCGAAGCTTTATCGGCATCATCACCTTCGGTGACGACCCCGACCTGCACGGTAGCCATATCCGGGCTGACGATAATCGTTCCAGTGCCATTGACGGACACGGTGCGAGGTTCAGCAGCCCCACTTGAAGCGGCTGCCGGACCGCATGCAGCCAAACCGATGGCGGCAAGCATAAGTAAAATACTGATAAGTATCGTTTTGTTTTTCATTTTATTGATCTCCTTTGATCAGTGAACTGTATATTTATTCTGTTGCCAGAATGATGTTGCTGCAGGGAGCCCCGCAGTTTTGCACTTCTGTGAAAATTGCATCGATGGTTGGTTCAATCGTTTTGACCTGTTGACCATCCTTGAAGTACAGAGTGACCGTCAGGTTGTGCAGTTGAAAAATCTGGTCCACCTCACCCGTTTTGAGAAGGTTGACGGCAGTTGGCCAATCAACCTCTTCGGGAAGCGGGGTGGGGGTAGATTGCTGGGTACCGGCACTGCAGGCGGTCACTACAAGCGAAACCAGTAATAGTATCCATAACAATTTTTTCATTAATCTATTTTCAACCTCCGTTTTACAATCACATAACGATGATGCCTGGTGAAAAGTTCCTGAAAAAACAGAACTTGGCACATCCCAAAATAATCTTTGCGACTTGGTGGAAAGTGAGTAACAAGACCTGCGGATATCCTGTATTCTCAACGTGAAGGGATGTTCGGAAGTAGTTCCGTGACGACTAAGATGATCTCGTTGTGGTTATGCTCTTTGCAGGGGACAGCGTTGTCCCCTGCACTCCCCGCCGGGGGTTTGGCCCCCCGGACCGACCGAAGATGTTAATAGGCCAGAATACTGGTTGCAAGATGGCTAAATTGGTCTTTTAAGTTATTTCGAATTGAAATGTGATTTCCTGAGGCGTTGTTTATCAGGCGAGATGCAAGTAGGATTGACCATCCTGACCGATCCCGAACACAGGTTCAGATCGCAGCGAAAATTTGGTGGAGTTGGGTTGAAAGGCCTACTCGACTACTTCCAGGTGAGCCAGGGAAGCAACCATCTTTTTCAGCCCGACATCCTGGAAGAAGACATCCACGATCTCTTCCCCATCGTCTATCGCCGAGTTGAGCACCATCCCCTCACCGTAGGCTGGATGGCGCACATTTTGTCCGGGGCTGAATTCTGGTTTGATCACCGGGGCAGATTGCATGGTGGGCTGGTTGTTCCAGCTCATGGCGGCGCGGTTCTGGCGCCCCGGGGCGCGTAAGGTCTGCCATGGGTTGCCGCCCTTGATCAGGTCGGAAGGGATATCATCGAGGAAGCGGGACGGTTCGGCCGGCTCGCTGTAGCCATAGGTCGTGCGGTTGAGGGCGTGCAGCAGGAAGAGCCTATCCTGGGCGCGGGTAATCCCGACATAAAACAGGCGGCGTTCCTCTGCCATGCCTTCGGGGTCGTCAAATGAGCGGGAATGCGGCAGAGTGCCGTCCTCTAAGCCGGAGATAAAGACCACCGGGAATTCCAGGCCTTTGGCGGCATGCAGCGTCAGCAAAGTGGGGACATTGGCGCTGGCATCTACGGTGTCCTGGTCGGAGACCAGGGCAATCCCTTCCAGGAATTCGGTCAGGCTTTTATTCTCCGTCACGGCTTCCGAGGCCAGCCGGCGCAGCTCCATCACGTTCTCCCAGCGGTCAATGCCTTCTTCCGATCCGTCATCGATATAGCTCTGGTAGTCAATCTCGGTGATGATCCGATCGAGCAGGTCCAGCGGGTTTAGTTCTGGCAGGGCTGCCTGCCAGCGGCGCAGCAGATGACCGAAATTGGCCAGGGAGTTTGACTTCGCGGCGGCCGTAGAAGCGCTGTGCGCCGACCAGCTTGTAGGCCATATTCATCTGCAGGAAGGCTTCTTCAATCAGGCGGGATTGGGCATTGGTGCGGTACATGATGGCGAAATCCCCCGGACCAGCCTCCTTACGTACCAGCATCTCGGCGATCTTGTTGACGATCCAGCCGCCTTCCTCACGGGCGTTGAAGGTCTCCTGCAGCACGATTTTATTGCCGCTGCCCTTATCGGTAAAAAGTTCTTTATGCGTGCGGTGGGGATTGGATTCGATGACCGCCATGGCAG
>JARROY010000377.1:0-4324 GCA_037383445.1 Anaerolineales bacterium
ATGGTGGTGAAACCTTCTCCCTTTCCCCAGGTGAAAGCTGGACAGACAAGCAGGTCGCGGAAGGTGGAACTCCAACTTTGATTATCACCGTGACCAACTATAGCAGACTAAATGGGATTGAGGTGCTTGCCATTGATGGTTCCCCTCGCTAAATTGCATCAACACAAAAACATATCCTACAAAATAAAAGAGCCCGCCGTTAGGCGGGCTCTTTTTGTCTATATCGTCAACGCATCAAAGGTAAATTACTTTGCTGGTCGCACCTGGATCTGCATAAATGTGCCTTGAGCGCTGATGCTCTGGATGCGGATCTGCGTTCCGGTAACAGGCGTAATCACGCTGCCCATCGGGTTGGCAGGATCGTACCAACTCTTTGTGTCATCGAAAATAGAAACACCTGGCAAGCTCGGAATTGTAGTTTCATCACCGTGGCAATGTAAGGTGATTTCATCTGTTGGTTCCAAGCTAAAAGTGGCATCGTAGCTCTGAGTTCGGTTACGCCATACACTGCCGTCTGGGCAATAAAGGGCATCCGGGTGAGCATCAACAGGTAGGAGCAAGCCGCCACAGCGTCCGGCTGCGCAGTTCGCCCCAACATTGTTGTTCGGGAATGAGTTATCCCAATAGCTGACCAGCATACCATCCTGGTATGGGAATCGTTCGGCCCAATTGCCGCCAACAAAGTTGTAGGCCATGGCAAGCCCAGCATCGAAACCGCGGTACTGTCGGTTTTCGACCACATAGTAGTTGCTGTAGAAAGCAGATTCTGTACCAGTGGTTAAGCGGAAGCCATCGAAGGTCCAACCAGCATCGCTTTCGGCATCGTCAAACGGTTGACCGCTGATAGTCACATCGTCCACCATGAAACCGGGCTCAACGGCGGCTACATCGGTCCAGTAGCGGAAACCAAGTAGGACATCTCCTGTATAAGCGGAGAGATCAGCCGTCAGATTTGCCCATCCACCAGAGCTTCCGGTGATGCCATAGCCAAAGTTTTGACCGTTGGGATCAGTGTCAGTTGAGAAGTTGGTCTCAACTGGGGTCCAAGTTGCCCCTCCATCGGTCGATACGACCACATAGGCGTAATCCCAATCAAGTTCGATCTGGAAGTTGACCATTGCTGTCAGGGATGCCCCAGCTGGCAGTGTAACAGCCTTATACATAACATTATCTAGGTCGTTTCCTGCACCGCTATAGTAAAAGTAAGAACCAGAATAAGGCGAGGCAATCTCTTCTGTCACGGGTTTTGCAGGGAGCACCACAAACAAACCCTGTGCCTGCTTGGTGTTGTACTCTGCCGGGCCGAGTTTGTGTTCTGACTTTGCGCCTGCGAAAGCTACTTCATAGTCCAGCCAGCCAAGTTGGAATTTTTCCCAGACACCAAAGTGGTTGGGTTGTGAACCGATGTCGTTGGGGTTTTGACTGAGCCAGGAACCGGATGACATCACGGTCCAGAAACCGGTCCCGTTTTCACCGGTGTAATCGTACAGGTCGGGCAAGCCCAGATCATGGCCATATTCATGGGCGAAGACGCCCACGCCGCCGTTCTCGGGGTTGATAATATATTTGTTGAGCCAGAAGTCACTGTCGCCAATCTGGATGCCGCCGATCAAGAAGTCGGGAGACGGTCCTGCGACACCAACTAGGTTGGAGAAAGCAAACCAGCTGTGGCTCCAGATGGCGCAGTCGCCCAGCGCGCCGCCGCCAGCTTCGTTTCCTTCGCCAGCATGCAAGAAATTCATATGGTCAATGTAGCCATCTGGCTCATCACAGATGCCGTCTCCGTCCCAGTCATAACGATCCCAGACATCGAACTGGCTCAAGTAGTCATTGATTTGTTCCGTTGTCTTGCCAGAATCTAATTCTTTTTGATACCAGGCATTAACCGTATCTCTCAGGAAATACCATACCGCGTTACCACCATCCGGGTGTCCTATATCGTCGTCATATGAGCAGGCATCGTTCGGGACCATAGCCCAGTCGGTGACATCACCATAGACAGCATAGCGATTGGAAGAGTTCTCGATGTACCATTGGCGCATTGAGTTAACCCCCTTGCCTTCTGAGAAGAGCATGTCCATGTAATAGTCGCGATTGAAATCTTCAACCCAGAGAGTGGTGTTGTCCACATCACGATCGGGCTCCGGGATCATGTTGTGTGTGGGATTTGTACACGGCCAAGGATCTTCTCCTGGGTATACACAAGTGGTTTCCTCGCCATTGAACTCGCCCAACACGGTCCAGACCGGGTCTTCACCTTCGCGAGCTAACTCAACATACTGTCCACGGGCTACCTCATGAGTTTTTCCAAACGCTTTTCCGTTGAGGACAGCGTCCATGGCTGTTACTTTCGCATCTGCTTGGACCTGAGTTAGCGGGTCCATGCGGTAATCCTCGCGAGCAACCGAGTCGCGCTCCAACGCGGTCGGGCTTGCACCGGCGGCAATCGGTAATGCCGCTGCCAAAATAATTAGTACTGAAAGTAAAATAAATATTTTACGTTTCATGTGAAGGTTCCTCCTAATGATAGATAGTGATTTAAATAGAAAATAGATTGAGTAGTGAAGCACTCATTCATTGGGGGGTATATATGCCGTGTTACACCTCCTTAGGGATCGCTGCACTCCATTTATTCGAGATTAGGGATTGTGATCAACCAGAAAGGTTAATGTCACATTAAAAAATTATAACTAGAACCTAACAAAAATGCAAGGACTATTAAAATTTAGAATTTAGTTTACCTAAATTATCCGAAATAGAATTTTAAGTTAACTGTTTTGCTATTTTGTTTTGGGTAGACCTTCACTTCCTAATAGGGAATATGAAGATATTTATATTTATGATGGCTATGATAATTTTTTGTACAGGCTGTGGGCCTACCGAAAACCTTCCGGATGGCACTATGACCCCACAACCAGCTACTGAAACTGAAAAGCCGGTGACAAAAAAGGATACATCCACACCATCCCCCAGTCAATTAACTACTCTTCAAAGTCCAAATTTGCTAACTCTTGAACCAATTCCAATAACCTTAGAGTTGAGACGCTTGATCGAAATTGCGGTGAATGACCTGGCCGACCGTATTTCGATTGAGCCCGATCAAGTTGAATTGATTGATATCACCGAAGAGACCTGGCAGGATACCAGTCTGGATTGTCCGCAACCTGGAGTTATGTATACGCAGATAATCGATCAGGGATACAGCATCATACTCCAAGGAATCGACATATTATATGAATATCATATAGACTCCAATAATCTTGTGGTTTATTGCAGAAGCGGAATTACCTTACCAGGGAAGGTTGAAGGTGCGGTTCAGGATGGATGGCCTAACCAGCCAAAGGACGGTGATGTCATCATCGTTGAGCCGACGGAAATGGATTAAGAGTACATAGGAAAACAAACAGGGAGGCCAATCGGCCTCCCTGTCTCTTTATTAGCTCAAACAGCTAAGCTATTCAACACCAAACAGATATCCTGAGGGCAGGATGTGATTTGCATGGTTGGTAACAATGGAGATTTTCACACGCCCGGAATCGAATGGTGTATCGGATACTTTGTCCAGACCAAATTGAGTGGCGGGATCAACGATCAGAGTGCTGAGTTGATGTAGGCGCATGGCTTTGTTGCTTGATGGTTCTGGGTAACGTGCTGTAGGCACCCATTTGGTATCGATGGTGACGACACCAAAATTGTTGGCCAGAATTCCGTCGGTCACGTACCAGCCAGTGCTTGACCATCCATCCTCACCAGCCTCAATGTCATCGATGAAGCCGATCTCGGGGATCGAGACATCATCGACATACATCATCTGCAGGGTGAAGGCACCGTCCTGCCAGGTGGTGAAGTACAGATCAATGGTGTGCCCGGCAAAGGGCGTCAGGTCCATTGAAACGGGAATCCAACCACCGCTAAGACCGGTGAAAGCGTGCCAGCGACCAGCAGCTTCGTAGGCAGTTGGCTCACGGCCATCCGGTGTGTTGGGGTTATCCTGTGCGTGGGCAACGTAATCTACTGTTCCAGCCGCGTCAAGCGTGTACCATTCACCAGCATCTTGATCGTAGACTTCAACGTACCCGTAGTCCCAGTCACCTTCGATCTCGAAGTAAGTCATGAAGTTAAGGGTGGCACCGCCAGCCGGGATAGCAAAGCTTTGGTAAAAGCTGCGCCAAGCCCAAGCTTCAGCATCCGAGTACCATTCGTATGTGCCGCTGTAGGCGGTCGTCCCTGCAAAGTCCTCACCATCGATTGACACGAAAGCCGGGTCCTCGTTGCCATTGAAGCGGTAGTATTGTGCAGTGTAGGGTTGTGGGTCACCGAGCCA
>JARROY010000378.1:0-2809 GCA_037383445.1 Anaerolineales bacterium
CAGAAATTGACTGAAACTAATCTCCTATATCCTATTACTGGCTGCTAATTTAGAATGATTTCAATTGTGAGATCTTTTTTAAGGTCGCAACTATACTGGTACTGCAGTGTTTTATACTTTGTGCTTGGAGTTTCCACTCTCCAACAAAGAGCCAGACTGGATCTAATCCGGCAAGGCTTTTATCTTTAAATGCAATAGGTAAAAATTTATGCCCGAACAAAATCAATCCGTGTTGACCCTCAATCAATATGGTGCCCAATACTGGCTTGGAGACGCGGATCAAGTCTCTTTTGAGCCGGATAAAATTCACACATTTTTGCTTGAAGCTAACCAACCCCTCTGGATTGTGTCCTCTGAGGGTAGATTAGGGATTTCCCGTGGAGGAGAGTTGGTTTCAGGAGATGCGGGAAAATCAAGCAGCATCCAAGTGATTGGTCAGATCCCGAATATTAATGCCAAAAGTTTAGGAGATGCTAGTTTTAATCAAACCTATGGTACCGAATATGCTTATTATACAGGTGCCATGGCAAACGGGATCGCCTCGGAAGAACTGGTGATTACCGCTGGAAAGGCAGGATTTTTGGGGTCCTTTGGTGCTGCTGGTTTAGGACCGGATCGAATTCAGTCAGCCATTTCTGCTATCCAAGATGCCCTTCCGGAAGGTCCTTACGCATTCAATTTGATCAACAGCCCAAGCGATCCAGCCGCTGAAGCCCGGGCTGCTGATTTGTATGTCAAGAATTCTGTCCGCACAGTAGAGACTTCAGCCTACGTGGATTTAACCGTTCCTCTGGTCTATTATCGTGTGGCGGGATTAGCCCAAAATCCGGATGGGAGTGTGCGGATCAATCACCGGATTTTTGCCAAGTTGTCCCGTCGTGAGGTCGCAAGCCTTTTTCTTCAACCAGCACCCGAAGATATCTTGCTGCATTTGTTGGCAGAAGAAAAGATCACGCAGCAGCAAGCGGATTTGGCTCGGCGAGTTCCGGTGGCGGATGATATTACAGTAGAAGCCGATTCAGGTGGACACACCGATAACCGCCCCATTTTATGTCTGATCCCGGGTGTGGTGGCTCTGCGAGATGAAATGCAGGAGAAATATCAGTACTCCACTCAGATAAGGGTCGGGGCAGGAGGCGGGATTGGCACTCCAGAAGCAGCTTTTGCCAGTTTTATGATGGGTGCCGCCTATGTGGTTACGGGATCCGTCAACCAGGCATGTGTTGAAGCTGGCACATCAGAACATACCCGAGAGCTGCTTGCACAAGCTGGAATGGCAGATGTGGCTATGGCTCCGGCCGCCGATATGTTTGAGATGGGGGTTCGTGTTCAGGTTTTGAAGCGGGGCACTTTATTCCCGATGCGTGCGCAAAGATTATGGGAGATATACGATAATTATCAGAGTTGGGGAGAGGTCCCGAAAGCGGAACGTGATAAGATCGAACGGATGATTTTCAAGCGGGATTTCGAATCAATTTGGGAAGGTACCGAGGCCTTCTTCCAAAATCGTGACCCACGTCAAGTCGAAAGAGCAAATCAGGACCCCCACCATAAAATGGCTTTGGTATTTCGCTGGTATTTAGGTCTTTCATCTCGTTGGTCTAACGGCGGCGAAAAAGGTCGGGAGATGGACTATCAAGTCTGGTGCGGCCCTTCAATGGGGGCATTTAACGATTGGGTGAGAGGAAGTCATTTGGAACTCCCTGAAAACCGGTATGTTGTCGATGTCGCCATGAACATTCTTCATGGGGCAGCCTATCTCGCTCGTTTGCGCATGGGGGAGATGTTCGGTTTACAGCTCCCCGCACCAATGCGCAGCTTTAAACCACAAAAATTTATCTAGGTAATCGGAAAATTTTTCAAATCTACCCGGTGGATTTCTAGTGAATCGGCCGGGTTTTTTGATTCCGGGGTGGTGTATGCTAAAGTAAGAATGAAGTCATTCAATCTTTGCCAGCCGAGCCAGCAGTGGGGATATCCGGCGATGTTTGCTTGCCACCTCATAGGTTGCCAGGTAGGAGGTTTGGTGATCAAAAGGTTGGGATCAATTGGATGAATTTCGATACTGCGTGTATCCAAGCGGAGACCTTTTTGCCATGCTTTTAGAACTGCTTCTTTTGCACTCCAAACCAATGTTATCCAAACCGTCTGCGCTTCCCCGGTCAGCTGCATTGTATAATCCGCTTCTGCCTCAGTGAAAAAGTCTTCCACGAAAGACATTTCTCGGGGTTCGATTTTTTCAAGGTCGATTCCCAAATGGGTAGATTGAAGTGATGTATAAGCCGCAACAGCAATATCTTCTCTATGACTGATCGATAAACTTCCCGCAACGATTGCGTTCGGAAGATAAGGTGCTCCTTCAGGCTGATTATCGATTAATATCGAACTCATAGATTGTCCAGCATATGGTAATCCGTCAGAGCTCAATAGGGTCTTGGCTGTCATCCTTCCCAAAACCCATTCTTTCTTTCGTTTTTCAATTTTCATTTTGTTGCAGCGTGCAAGTTCATTCTCTGAGAAGATGTTTTGGTTGGGGTCAGCCAAGAGGCCGAGGAGTTCTCCCTCGGCCTCTTTTAAGGTCCAATAAATCATTTAATATTTACCCCTTATTCATCCTCAATCATAAGTTTCTCAAGCGGAGCGAGAAGTGGTTTATCAATTTGCGCTGGTAAGGTCGATGTCCTGTAATTCAGAAGTTCGAGATAAACACGTCCCTTTTCGTCAATCACACGTGAGTTGAATTGAAGACCATCGTCAGTTTGGATTGCCTGAACCTGGGCGTAGATGGGAACCCCGTTGGTCTCTCTGC
>JARROY010000379.1:0-5401 GCA_037383445.1 Anaerolineales bacterium
TTGGGGGACAATCTTGCGCTATAACAAACTCGCCTGACAGGACCAATACTAATCCAATAATGAAGCTTCCTATATATTTTAACTGATGTTTTAGTGAATCTGGCACATTCATATTCACTTTTTTGCTCCATCCCACAGAATCGAATTCGGTTTCGAAAAAACTTTGGCCAAACCGAACTAAATGTCACGGATAACCTTGGAAGGCTCTATTTTCGCAACTTGATAAGCCGCATATGCTGAAGCGAGGATTGATAAGAATACGGTTAAAATAAAGGCAATCATTATGTGGTTAATAGAAATCTTGCATACGTATTCGCCTTTTGAAATATAATCAGCAAAAAGCTTATTAATAACTAACTCGGAAATAAGATAAAGGCAGGTCGCAAGTCCGGTACCCAGTATACTTGTAGCAACTGCTTGTACAATTGGAAACCAAATAATGTTTTTAGTTGAAAAACCGATGAGTCCAGCTATTCCTAAATGGCGCTTTTTACGATTAACATTTGCAAGGATATTGCTTGCCATTGATGCAAAGTAGCCACAAACCGCGACTATAGCAATGATCTTGAATATAAGGCTGAAAGATCGATCTAAACTGTGTACAATTTCGATCTCTTCTGCCCTTGTATAGATCTCCAACCCTTGCCTTTCCAACCGGTCGCGCAGTACTGACACGTCATAGATAGAACGAGCATAAAGCCTAAAACTTGGATAATCGCCTGTATCAGCTGGAGGAGATTTTCCCGGCCAACTGAATAATTTTGAGCTAAAACCATCCCTGTAATTTTCTGTTGCTGTCAATAAATCCAGCCGGACGAAGGCCGCATCCCTTGAGAAAGCTTCAATCGGGAGTATTGCGGACAGTTTCAAATCAATTGTTACCTGTTCCTTTTTTCCTGCCAGAGATCTACCGACTCTGCCGGTAACGATCTGTCCGATCTGCATATTCAATTTTCGCGCAGCTGATGCTGATAGAACGACCTCCTTATTATTTTTTGGTATCTTACCCCACTTTTCCAACAACGGATCGCCTTCATCGGTGGGAATTAAATCAACCGCAAGTGTATAAGACCGATTGTTTTCCAAATTAGAAAGGAGCATGTTCGCGGCAATTGATCGAGTCTGGGGGATGAGAAATGCCACTTCCGGGAGCTTACTTTCTGTCGAAAACCATTCAGGGCTATACCTGCCACTTCCGATCGGTGATACTTCTAAATTTCGTGGATCTTTAACCAAACGATCCACCATAGTATTGATAATCCCGCTCTTTACGCCAAATAAAACCAGCAAAGGAGCCAAGATTGCCGCCAGACCCATCACTGCGCATATCGTAAGCAAGCGCTCATGCACATAGTCGTATAAGGACAAACGGATAATAGTTTTTAGCCTGTGCATTTCTTCCTCTGTTTAGCCAGTAGCTTTAGCACGCACAGTCCCATCTGCCGGGTCTCGGTCAAGGCTGAATTTTATGCGTCGGAATCCAAGTTCCTTCACACGTTCCCATTCATGGGTCGCGACAATGAAGGTCACATCTTTTTCATCAGCAATTTGAGTAAAAATTCCCATAACCTCTGTCGCATTTATTGGGTCAAGCGAGGCAGTGGGTTCATCAGCAATGACAACCGATGGTTCGTGCGCCATGGCACGGGCGATAGCTACACGCTGTCTTTCTCCAACCGAGAGTTGCATAGGGTATTTTTGCAGATGACGCTCAATCCCAAGTTTAACCGCCAGCTTTTTAACCGCTTCTTGCGCAGGTTGGCCCAGTCCATACAAGCTTAAACCGATATTGTCGTAAACGGAAAGAAAAGGCAGCAATCCTCCGGTTTGAAGTACATATCCAATAAAACGCATGCGTGCTTGGGCTAATTTATTCTTATTCTTCTGTCTCCATGCTTCAGCCACATTCAGGCGCTTGTGGTCTAAAGTAACGAATGTAAATTCCTCTACATTATCCGGTCGCAAGACCATCGCCAGTAAATCCAGCAAGGTACTTTTCCCACAACCGCTAAAACCGACAAGGGCTACCTTCTCTCCTCGGTGAATGGTAAGCTTTGGCACAGTCAGATCAAATCCCTGTTCGCTGGGCCAACTTTTCGTTACCCCGGAGAGTTGAAAAACCACAGGGCTTTCATTCTCAGATTTGTTTGAAGGTTCGATGCATTTATCCATTTCAGCAGCCTGATTATTTTTGTCAGACAAGATTTGCTCCCAATCGGATCGTTTATGGCATCATGCTTAAAGGTACGCGGTAATACGCTTCCCCTGGATCGGTTGCTCCGAAACTAATCCAATTATCCACATCATCATGGTATTGTTGGTATCTCTTTATTTTTGACTTTAAATCATCAACGAGTGCTTGTTGTTCCCCAACGCTCATCCTATACCAGTCTTCCTCTGTCAGACGCATGATACTGCTGCGGTAGGGTAGATCATCCAAAAATTCCCCGATCAATCCCAATTGGCCAAGATCCTGGTAAGGCTTTTTGCTGAATAAAGATGGATCCCTCGATATCTGGGCAGCAGCCGACAAGATACCTTGAAAAAAATCTCTGGCACCGGTCCGCTTAGTCCTTTGAGCCTGATCTAAAATTATCTTTAGCCGCTGATGAAGATCGCTGAGTTGATTTTTTGTCAGCAGAACGGTTACACTAAAGGACGGAACGTCTGGCTGTGTCAGATCCATGTCTGAGACCCAAGAGGTGATTACATGGGGTGCCTGAACGTTGATATCTCCGGAAATGGAGGCTTGTTGGTCCGGCATTGGTAGACGTTTACCAACGCCTGTAGATCGTACCAACTCCACCATTTGTCCAGCAACGCCCTCAACCACACGGCCAAATGTCTGCACTCCTGACTCAGTTCTGCTCGCGTCAATAGGTACATACAAATCACCAATCGTAGGATCTAATTGTCCAGTTAAAGCCCTGTATGGTGTCTCGGCATAATGAAAATTATTAACTCGTTTTCCCATGGGAGTCTTTATATGCAAAACAAAGACTTTTGCGCCATGAGCAGTTGCAATATCAGCGACCTCAGTCTCGTTCATTCCGGTCGTGGAAAATGGATCATCATTACGAATGGCGCCCGCATCAGTAATAAGAAAAATGAGCCGCGACTGGTACGGTTTCCAATTGAGTTCTTCAATTGCTGTTTTAAGGCCAGCCAATGCATCCTCGTTGAATGAATGTGTGGATACCTTAGCTTCCTTTACACCGGCTAATTCCTGCTCGAAGGCCATTCGTTGAGTTCCATCTTTAATGTCAGAAACAACTTTGCTCACATATTCAATCGAGGGGGTTTTTTTAATGCTGCTGCGAAATGCAACTAAACCAAATCCAACTTTTTCTGATAAACCGGATTCATCAATCGCATCATAGATTCTACGAACCGCCTTTCTAGTGCGTTCGATGTATGGTTTCATGGAAATTGTCGTATCAATAACGAAAACGATTGCGGTACGCAATTCAGGATTGCCCGGCAATTCCCATGATCCCGGATCGATAGATGCAACTTCAAGAAATTTTACACCCTCAAAGAGTTCCACTGTTTGAAATATTGGCATCAGATAAAATCGCTGTCGCGAAACTGCTTCTTCCTGGGGTTCCACTGCCAGGATTGGAAATTCATCCACTCCAGATAGTCTGCCCGATTGAAAATCGGTAAAATTCGAGGTTAATTGTTTAACCAGTTCTCCCGGAGAAGCAGAACCGGCAACTTGTTCGAGAGATTTTAGATTATTAAAAAATAAAACTGGTTTCCGGCCAGACCTTTCCGTGAAAATAAGCGTCAAAGATTGCCGCCATTCTGATGTGAAATCTCCAATAATCCAACCGCTAACCTTGCAATTGCTTGATGGTCCAACCTTTAACCATTCAATATCGCCAACATATTTCCGCTCATATATGTAAAACACCGTAAACGGCTTCAGATTTGTTTGAACCAGTGGGGATGCTTTATCAGCGGAAATATAAAGATTCGCTCCCGGGTGGCTGATAACACGCTGAAACAAAGTTTTTTTATTAGGAATAAGAAGTGGCTTGCATTGCTGCGCAATAGAAATGTTTGCCCAAAGGAAGATTAGGCTAAAATTGATGATTATAGACATAGGAAGGGCTATGTATCGACCAACTGGTCTGCTCATTATATGTTGTCCTTTCAAAGCGAGGACCTTAACGCCAATTCTTTAAAAGTAGACTAGCTTCCCTGGATCCTTGCTTAGCTTGTGCTTCAACCCACCGGTGAAGTCTGCTTAGTTGTATCTGGGTGTCTTGTCCACCATCAGATGCTTTTTTATACCATTCATAAGCAATTTCCGGATTTTTTCGAATTGTACCGCTTGGCGTTTCATCGGTAGGATCATAGTAGCGCGCAACTAACCCAGATGCTGCTGCATTTCCGGAATCAGCAGCATATTCTAATAATAGAAACGCTGCATCAGCCCTTTCCGGACTTTCAGGCAAGGACTTTGCTAGTACGACTGCATCTTCAGGGGTTATTCCCTCTCGTAATGCCGTCCTTACTTGCTCCAGAACTGGGGCATCAGGTTGGTAAGAAGGTGGTGGAGGTGGCTCTATCGCTATTTTTTTGGGGGGAAGATTTGCCATACGCGGCAGCGCGGGTCTATCAGCCTTTTTCCCGGTTGAAACAGATTTATCGGGTATTCGAAAAATAGAATATCCGCCAATAATTATGATAGTGGCAGCTAATATTAAGGCTATCAAAATGACCCAAAATCGATTGTTTTCCGAAATTGCCAATATTTTCTCCTCTTTTGATAATTTTACATAAATTCTGAGTCTTTGATACAGTATAAGGCAACGGAATACATTATAGCGGCGAATTATAATTTCTCAATGCAATTTTTTAGACAGGCAGAAATTTGCATTGAATCCCAATCGGAAAAATTAATGGTGAAAAAATTAGGTATATTTATTGAGAGGTTGACATATCAGAGCAAAGACGATTGCCTGCGTTGACGTTTAGTACTGAACCCTAAAATAAAACCAACAAAGAGAACTCCCGATCCCGCCAGAAACCATTTAATGTAATGTGAGACTTCAAGGTCAGATACCTGGGCTTCTAATTCAGTGGCCTTTTGAGTTTGCTCAGATAGCTGCTTAGATGCTTTCTCAAAATTTGATCGTAAAGTTAGAAATTCCGCTGAGTTGGCTTTAAGGGATTCATAATTGTTACGAATCCTTTCAAGCTCTATTTTTGTATCGGAGAGTTCTGAGCTCAGCTTTTTATTTTCAGTTTTAATTTCAGCATTTTCCTCAAAAATGGAGCTGAATTTTGCCTTTAGCTTAGAATAGTTAGATTCTAATTTGACCAGTTTTATCTTATTTGTTTCACCCAATATCATATATCGATTTAAAATCCAGCCCTCCATACCATCATC
>JARROY010000380.1:0-2789 GCA_037383445.1 Anaerolineales bacterium
TAAATTTCCAGGAAAGCCAATTTTCAGATTCTCGCCGCGCAGCACGATGTTACCGCTGCGGTGTTTGGGTCGGATATTGAGCTTTAGTGACTTAAGATGATTATCGGGTGCACGGAGGGCAGCCAGCCGTTGAACAGCCTCGTCCACCCGAAACTGCTTTCCGTCCACTCCCATCTGGCTCCATTTTTTACCACGGATGCCATCAAAACCGAGCTGTTCAATTGCCAGGATCTGCCGGCTTAGTCTGCTGAGCTTGCCTTTTGCCATCTGGACGCGCTGGCCGGCGATGTTTTTCTTGATAAAATCCAGCTCTTTTTCCATGCGGGCTATTTCACTCTCATAATACTGTTTTCGTTCAGCCCAGCGCTCCTCACGTTGATGAATATAATGGGTGTAATTACCGCGGTAGGTTTCAAAACCATTGCGGCTCATTTCGTAAATATGGGTGACAACCTGGTCAAGGAAATAACGGTCGTGCGAGACGATCAGGGCTGCGCCTTCCCAATCTTTCAGGTAGCTTTCCAGCCATTCCACCGCCTGGATATCCAAGTGGTTGGTCGGCTCATCCAGGATCAGCAGGTCTGGTCTGGCAAGCAGCAAACGGGCGAGCCAGGCGCGCGTGCGCTGGCCGCCAGATAAATGAGCCAGCGACATGGAGAAATCCTTCTCAGCAAATCCTAAGCCGGTCAGCACCTGTTCTATCCGGGTCGGATAGGTATACCCGCCGGCCAGTTCAAAAGCCTGCTGCAGCCTGCCATAGCGGTCTAGCAGTTCGCCATCCCCCGGACGTTCGGCCATTTCCTGTTCCATGTTCTTTAGGTTGGCTTCCTGCGTCAGGAGTTCAGTCAACGCACTCAGGCATTCTTCCCATAAAGTATGATTACCGAGTGCTTCCACTTCTTGAGGAAGGTACCCTAACCGGGCAGAGCGTGCCAAATGCACATCCCCACTGGAAGCACTTTCCTTGCCGGCAAGGATACGCAGCAAAGTTGTCTTTCCAATGCCATTTGGTCCCACAATCGCAACCCGGGCGCGTTGAGGAATACTCAGCGTAATCCCGGCAAAGATCACTTCTGGTCCATAGGCTTTATGCAGGTTAGTTGCAGTGAGTACAGCCATATTCGCTACCCGAACGAGACTAAAAACGATAAACTTACCTCAAAAAAGGCTTTTTATCATTTCAGAGTGTAATTTTACCGCAGTATTTTATGGGCATTACAGGCAATCTTTCTCCTCCAAGCATGATATAATCTAGCCTTGTAATTCTGGGGTAATCCCCAAAGGAATTCAAAATGAAAAGAAAGACCGCAGATAAAAAGCAAAACCAAAAAACAACCAATCCGTCTAATCGGATGATAAAAATCTTAGGGGCGGCGTTCATCATTTCAGCATTGGTCACAGGGTTCTTCGCATTCCGCATGGTCCGTGAGTTCATTCGATCAAACGATATATTTCGTTTAGGAGGTGTATCCATCTCCCAGGATGATTCTGGTGGGAGCTCCGGCGAAGCCGGTTCCAGCCAGGATCAGTACACCAGCGGTTCAATCAATGTGGATGAAGCCGAAATTGACTTCACCAGCCGGATCAATGTGCTGGTCATGGGCCTGGATTATCGAGATTGGGAGGCAGATGAAGGTCCCGCTCGTTCAGACAGTATGATGCTGCTGACGATCGACCCAATCTCCAACACAGCCGCGATGCTCTCTATCCCAAGAGATCTTTGGGTTAATGTTCCTGGCTTTGGCCAGAATAAAATCAATACTGCTTACTTTTTAGGAGAAGCCAATCGCCTACCAGGTGGGGGGCCAGAACTGGCTTCCCGCACTGTGGAGGAATTTCTCGGGATAGAAATCCACTATTGGGCACAGATTGATTTCACTGCCTTCGTCCAATTTATTGATTATATGGGGGGAGTGAAACTGGATATTAAGGAGCCCATTAAAGTAAGTTTGATCGGGTCGAACAAAAAAGTCCGACTTGAACCTGGCACGTCAACCCTCACCGGGGAAATTGCGCTGGCCTACGCACGGAACCGCAGCGAAGGAGAAGGAGATTTCTCCCGCGCCCAAAGACAGCAGGAAGTTGTGCTGGCTATACGCAAACAGCTACTGCGCCCAGATGTACAAAAAATATTTTTCGGAAATCCAAAAGGCATCTGGGATATTTTCTCTCAAAATATCCAAACCAATATCTCCTTCATCGATGCCTTTAACCTGGGCAGGCTGGCTTTGAGGATCAACCCTGAACAAATCACCCAACATGTGATCGCACCCCCAGATTATGTCACCCTTGCTACCTCTCCCGATGGTTTAAGTATTCTCAAGCCGATTACCCAAAATATCCGACTTCTAAGAGATGAGATATTCACCCCATCTGGGATTGTCGGACCAGGAGCAGTTGGGGCCGATCCGGCAGTCTTAATGCAGTCTGAGGCAGCCAATGTTGGTGTATACAATGGATCTTCTTTCAGCGGTTTGGCCGGAGCAACCGATGAATATCTGCGCAGCCTCAATGTAAATGTGATTGATGTTGGTAATGGCGAAGCTGTCCCTGCCACCACCATCTACGATTACACAGGCAATCCCTATACCATCCAATACCTGGTTAACTTGATGGGGATCCAAAACACAAGAATATTTAACAGCTACGACCCCACCAGCACCATAGATGTCGCCATTGTCCTTGGCGATGATTGGGCTATACCCAGTCAATAATCCAAAAGACGTAATTCCAACCCCTTACGCACCTAAACCCTTTAAACCAAACTGCCAGGACCCTGGCAGTTTTTT